>JAUUZS010000438.1 GCA_030589835.1 Cyclobacteriaceae bacterium | reverse complement strand
TAACTGTATTTTCATGGAAAGCATGTGCTGACAGCAATAATATGTCAGAAATAGACCACCAGAGGAATGAAAATGTTGCCTTAACATTCGGCCTCAACAATTAATTACACCAATATATTTAAAAAATAAAAATGAAAGAAACCATTACTTTTACCCTAAACGGACAACGTAAAGAATTGATTTTGGAGGAGGAAAGAAACCTTCTATGGGTACTCAGAATAGATTATGAAATGACCGGTACAAAATATGGCTGTGGGCTTGGTCATTGTGGTGCATGCACCGTGTTGATAAATAAAAAACCTGTCAGGGCATGTATGGTAACCGCTGACTTCGCCAATGGCAAGGATGTTGTCACGATTGAAGGACTCAAGAAAAACGGAGAGTTAAATCCTGTCCAAAAGGCGTTTATTGACCACGAGTCCCTGCAATGCGGATTTTGCACGCCAGGCATGATCATGAATGCAACAGGCTTGCTTTATGAAAACCCGGAACCAACGCGGGAAGAAATTATAGAAGTCATGGATGAGAATCTTTGCAGGTGTGGTTCATATGGAAGAATTATCGATGCAATACAATCGGCTTCAAAAGCTGTGAAAGGAGGAGTACAATTATGAAAACTACCGAAGAAATAATGATCGATTCAAAAAGAATTCCATCCGGGTTGAGCCGTCGTAGCTTTCTGAAACGCATGGGAGGCGGAGTAACCATTGCCTTCACGGTAGGTGGTATTACGGCAATTCAGGGCTGCACAACTTCAGGAGCCGATGACAAAGACCTTTACAATGCGTATTTGAGAATTAAAGAAGATGGGAGAGTAGATTGCCTGGTTGGCAAAATAGAAATGGGACAAAGTGTATACACCTCTTTGAAACAATTACTTGCCGAGGAGCTTGATGTTGCACTGGAAAGCGTAGATATCATCATGGGCGATACAGACATTTGCCCTTACGATGCCGGGACATGGGGTTCATTGAGTATCAGGGCTTTTGGACCCGACCTGAGAGCTGGCGGGGCAGAAGGCAGATCGGTATTGCTTGACATGGCCTCAAAAGAACTTAAGGTTTCGAAAGAAAAATTATCGGTATCTCATGGTGTTGTTTCTGTAAAAAATGATACGAGTAAAAGCATTTCTTATGCAGAATTGGCAAAAGGGAAGCAAGTATTGCGGACTATTTCGGAAGATACGCCCACAAAAAAACCTTCTGAATTCAAAATTTTAGGTAAACCGGTAAAGCGACATGATGCGGAATCGAAGGTGACTGGTGAAGCAAAATTTTCAGGAGACATTCAGCTTCCCGGAATGCTGTATGCCAGCATTGTCCGTCCTCCTGACCACCGTGCAAAGCTGGTGAGCGTCGATACTTCGGGTGCCAGTACGATTCCCGGGGTGCTGGTCGTAAATGAGTCCGGACTAGTGGCTGCTTTACACGAAGATCCCGAAATTGCTTCACAAGCACAAAGCGAAATAATCGCCAAATGGGATTATCCACCAAGTAAAATAAACGATGAAACCATTTTTGATCATCTCGAAAAAACCGGTACTAAAGAAAAAATAGTTGAAGATAACGGGGACACCTCATTATCGGCCGGGAAAAATGAGATCATGGTGGAGGAGCGGTATTTAGATGGCTATAAAGCACACGCACCAATAGAACCTCACGTGGCCACAGCCATGATGGAAGGAGATAGAATCGTGATGTGGGCATCCTCGCAAACACCATTTGGAAGCAAAAGAGATATTGCCGCTGAATTGGATATGCCGGAAGAAAATGTTCACCTGAAGCAAATTTTCCTTGGCGGAGGATTCGGAGGTAAAATATATAACCCTCAGGCTATAGAAGCTGCAAAGTTGGCAAAAATCACCGGCAAACCGGTTCAACTTTCCTATACCAGAAGAGAAGAGTTTTTCTACGATTATTTCAGGCCCGCAGCTGTTGTCAAGGCTAAATCTATTACAAAACAAACTGGCGAAATCCAATTATGGGATTACGATGTGTTCTATGCCGGGGCACGAGGGTCAAAGTTTTTTTACGAGACACCAAATAAAAAAGTCAGAACGCTGAGTGACGCTAAAAACGGAGAAAAAGGGCACCTTTTCCCAACTGGAGCATGGAGAGCCCCGGGCAACAACACCAATACTTTTGCCAGGGAATCGCAAATAGAAACTATGGCAAGCAAAATTGGGATGGATCCTATTGAGTTCAGGTTGAAAAACCTGAAAAATGAACATATGATCCGCACGCTGAAACTGGCAGCTGAAGAGTTTGGCTGGAAACCGATCAAGGGGCCAAGTGGCAAAGGATGGGGCGTAGCATGTGGTTTTGATGCCGGAACATGGGTAGCGCTGATCGCTGAAGTGGAGGTGGATGAAACTACAGGGCATGTGCAGGTAAAACGATTTGTATGTGCCCAGGATATGGGGCTTGTGGTCAATCCTCATGGTGCCAGTATTCAGGTAGAAGGGGGCGTTACTATGGGATTGGGATACGCCTTAAGTGAAGACATTGAATTTGAAGGTGGCAAAATCAATTCCAGAAATTTTGACGGCTATCAAATCACGACCTTTTCGATGACACCAAAAATAGAGACGTATTATATTGATGATCCTGAAGCAGCCCCTCAGGGGGGCGGGGAACCTGCTATTGTATGCACAGGAGGAGCTGTGGGCAACGCCATTTTCGATGCCTGTGGAGCACGGGTCACCCGAATGCCAATGACCCCGAAAAGAGTGCTGGCAGCTCTGGACAAAGTATAGAATTTCTGCCGGTTAGAGAATTTACCTTTCTTTGACCGGCAGACCTTTTCATTGGACATAGAAAAACTTAAACTTTTAAACAAGAGCAAAGGAAGGCATAAAGTTCTTGTATACTTTTTTTTTCGGATTTCACACCTGCAGGGTCAGGCAGGTATTTTAATTGATGGAATGAATAATTGATTTTCATTTTACGAATCCCCATTCGCATAAAAAATACTGAATTCAATTTCTGATTTAATTACTTATCAACCATAATTCCCACAATCAGAAGATAATAACCAGTAAAGTAAAATTTGTTCCTTTGTTAGAAGACAGGAAGTAAATTTATTAGGACATTTTTTCTTAATAGACCCTCATTAATTTATTTTCCGATGCTCAGACATTATTTAACCATCACTTTACGCAATCTCTTCCGTCATCTCAATTACACCATACTCAATATTTTCGGTTTGGCAATCGGTATGGGCAGTTTCATATTTATCGTTCTTTTTATTGATGATGAGCTGAAATATGACCAATTCCATACTAAGGCAGAACAGGTCTATAGAATGAACAGATTCTATAATTCCAATGATGTCAACGAAGATGCTGCGACTTGTTCATTTCCATTAGCACCCACCATTATTGAAGATTACCCCAATTTGATAGAAAATACGGTAAGGCTGTTTAATGGATTTAATGATCAAACATTTGTTGAGTATCAGAAAAGTGAAACGGAGGTTGTGAAATTCAATGAAGAAAATTTATATCTCGTCGATTCATCCCTATTCGATATCTTCACCTTTTCATTTATCAAGGGGAATCCAGGAACCGCTCTTGACCGGCCAAATACCATGGTGATCACAAAAAGTATAGCGGCAAAATATTTTGGTGCTGAAGATCCGATTGGTAAAATGCTGAGGCTTGAAGAACAGGATAATATGAATTTTGAGGTTACCGGAGTGATTGAGGATTTGCCTTCCCAATCACATTTTGAGATTGATATGTTCGGATCACTTTCTACTATGAGACAACTAATGGGTGGAGCCCTTCCGCAGACTTGGGTATGGAATCCTTGCTGGACCTATTTGCTTTTGAAAGATGGCGTGACCCAACAAATGCTTGAAGATCAATTGCCTGATTTTTACCTTAACCACTATCCTGATTTGTCTGATCAGGATGTGACACTTTATTTGCAATCCCTTACAGACATTCATTTAAAATCCCATCATGATTACGAGATGCATCCAAACAGCAACATTCAATATGTGTATATACTCTCAACTATAGGGCTAATCGTGCTCCTATTGGCATGCATTAATTTTATGAACCTGACTACTGCCAACTCGGCCAACAGATCCAGGGAAATAGGAATAAAAAAAGTATTCGGGAGTAGCAGGATGAAGCTATTTGGACAGTTTATTGGAGAAACCATTATTTTGAGTTTCATTTCTTTACTATTTGCTATTGCCTTGGTAGAGTTCTTTTTGAATGATTTCAATGCTTTTACCGATAAAAATATTTCAGGGGATTTTATATTTAAAACCCGGACGCTTCTATTTATATTGATTACTAC
>JAUUZS010000493.1 GCA_030589835.1 Cyclobacteriaceae bacterium | reverse complement strand
ACTGAAAGCTGTCGATACACGAAAACAATTTACCAATTATATCCTTCGGCTGGCTGAGGAAGCTGCGCATACAAATGAACCAATCGTCAAGTATCTTGAGTATGCATTTCCGCACCAGGGATTTGCAAATATTCAGGATGAGTTTTTGTTGGGCGATAGCATTTTAGTTGCGCCAATAGTTCGTGTAAATACGTATAAGAGAAATGTCAAACTACCACCGGGTAACTGGAGGTTCCTGGGTGGTGAAGAATATATCGGACCGGTAGAGCTTGAGATAGATGCGCCAATTGATGTACTTCCTTATTTTGTAAAGGTACAGCCCTAAACAGCTATGGATTTGCATTTTATTTCGACATTGCAAAACCCAAATAATTCAGGAAATGAGGATCAACTCTTTGGAAGTACAAAAAAATAAGCCTACTCGACCGGCAGGCGTGCGTGATTTCAAAATTGCTGACTTCACATGATCATAGCAATAAAATCAATTCCCAAAATCATGACAACGATAAAACATACCTACTCAATTATATTTTTAATAGTCGCCCTTTATGCGTGTAAACAAGAAAAAAAAATAGAGATCACCGGAGCGCCTCCTCCAAACATCCTCCTCATCATGACCGACGATATGGGTTATGGAGATTGCAGCAATATCGGCAATCCCTATATCAACACCCCCAATCTGGACATCATGTCCAAACAAAGTGTAAATTTCCAAAACTTTTACGTTTCATCGGTTTGCGCCCCCACCCGGGCAAGCCTCTTGACGGGGAAATACCATCAGCGCATTGGAGTGCGCAGCGTAACCAATGGATATGAGACCATGAATCCGGATGAAACTACGCTGGCGGAGTTGTTAAAAACACAGGGTTATACCACCTCCATATTTGGCAAATGGCATCTGGGCGAATATTACCCTTCTTTGCCCAATGCACAGGGCTTTGATGAATATCTTGGTTTCAGGACCGGTCATACGGATCATTATTTCGATCCGATGCTGGAGCACAACGGGAAGATGGAAAAATCAACTGGATATATAACGGATATCCTAAGCAATAAAGCAATGGACTTTATGCTGGCGAACAAAGAAAATCCCTTCTTTTGCTACCTCGCCTACAATGCACCACACTCGCCGCTACAGGTGGACAGCTCCAAATTTGTTCGTTTTTTGGAATTGGGATTAAATGATAAAGCATCAAGGGTGTATGGCATGGTAGAGAATATCGACGAAAATATTGGACGGATTTTTTCAATGCTACATGACAGCAAACTCATTGACAATACCATCGTGATTTTCCTGAGCGATAATGGCCCGATAAACGGGTGGAGAGTCCAGCAGAAGGACATGCGATACAATGCAGGGCTGCGTGACCAGAAATTTACCGTTTTTGAAGGAGGCGTGCGCACACAAAGTTACTGGTATTGGAAAGGGAAATGGTCGCCCAGGTACGATACCACAAGCCTTGTTGCGCATATTGATGTTGTTCCTACAATAATGGATTTGGTAAATGAAAATGTTGCCGACAACTTAAAAGTTGATGGCATCAGCTTAGTAAATATACTTGCCGGAAATCATGACACCGGAACAGAGCGGATTTATTTCGACAACTATTCCCTGAAAACGCTAAGAACGCCAGCGCCATTTCCGGGAGGAATTGCCAGGCAGGGAAAGTGGAAAATGGTGAATGGCGATCAACTTTACGATCTGGAATCCGATGTGGGAGAACAACACAACCTGGCCGAAAGACACCCTGATATTTTACATAGCCTAAAGGAAGCCTATCTCAACTATTATAAGGATGTAAACAAGGGAAAGCCATTTCAGCCTCTGCCAATACGAATTGGTTACCCACAAGAAAATCCGGTACGCATTCAACCACATCATGGCATTGCCATGGGAAACGTTCAATTCCTGAATCCCGCAGGAAGGCCCCACCCAACAGGGGTCGATGGAAACCACCTCGGAGGATGGAAAGAAAACGGGGATCGGGTGAGCTGGAAATTACAATCTATCAAGGCCGCCGATTACACCATAGGGCTGAAAATGAGGGGAAAGCTGGATGGCTGCAGCTTGAGAATCACAGCAAATGATGAATTAATAACCGTTAGCCTCCCGCAGCATCATGAACCGGAAGAATGGACACTTGTCGAGCTCACCAGCTTGCCTTTCAAAAAAGATGTTGTCACGGATTTCAGCATCGAATTGGTGAGCCTGGGGAATGGTGATAAGCTAGAAATCAGGGAAGTGGTTTTTGCAATTCCATAAACATACATTTTTTATAGTATTGTCGTCCCCGAGTACAATGTCACGAGTTTTCCGTGCCATTTAAAAACACCACTTACTCCTTCAGGCAATGTGACCATTCCTTTAATTTCCTCTTTATCTATATTTAGGTTTACAGTAATATACCCTTTGATAGTTGGGTATACCGCTTCAATAGTCTCTAAATCACCAGGATTTGGAGCAATCTCAACTGTTGTAAAACCCGGACTTGTAGGCCTGATCCCAGCCACCAGGCCAAAGAAGTAATGCACCGGATGAGCTGTCCATGGATGAATTTCTGATCGTGGATGCTGCTCGATTCGCTTTTCCGGAGTGCCCGACATGCCCATGTCCAGGATGTCTTTCCAGGGTTGTAATTCCCTGGTGAAGTTGCCTTCACCTGTTTTTTCCATGGCTTCGAACAGATAGAAATAATAAAAAAGATTGGCCTTGCTATCGAAAAGGGTATTATTATCCAGTAAATTACTCATCAATGCCTTTGATTCGGTAGGCGTGTGCGCCCCACAGAGTACAGCCAGTATACTGGCCCTCTGGTCATAGAAGGTTTTTTCAGGATCATCGGCATAGATACCTTTTGCAGAGTCGTAGCAAAGCTTTCGAACATTTTCGGCATACTTCCTGCCTTGGTTTCGATATTTAGCAGCCTTTTCGCCATAGCCAAGCCATTCCAGTAATTCCGCTGCTTTGTGAAGTGTATAGGCATAGTTCAAGGTCAAAATGGCCGAGTTTCCGTTTTTGTTCACTTTTGAATTACCTCCTTTAGGCAAATACCAATCAATAAACATATGATATACTGATTTGCCCACCAGTCCGTTTTCATGGATTAGTGACTCATAGTAATCGAAAACTTCCTGTATTTCGCTCAAGTAAGGGGCAAAGAAATTTTTATTGCCCTCCAGCATCATCAGGTCATAAAGCATATCGATCCAGATCAGCGAATAGGTAGGGTGTACGAAAGTAGCTTTTAAGGGATAGCAGCTTGTGATGTTTCCATCTGGTAATCTGGAATTGTTGAATTGCTCCATAGCACTATGGAAATAGCTCAAGTCTCCGGTAAGGGCAGTCCATGCTTTTAGGTGGGGACGAAGATCACCCACATACTGCATCTGCTCGTAATAGGCATCACTCATCAGGTTGTCCTGGGCACAAATTTTCATCGAATGCCAACAGATATCCCAAATTTTCTGATAATCTGGATTAATGGTTTTAAAGGAGGCCTTTACAGGGAATGATGTAGCTGAATATACATTGTAATAATCATCGATGTGAAGTGGTTCTTCACCCGTTTTGATTTCCAGTTGGATAAACCGAAAGGTACGGAACCAAATCGGCTGGAATATCCGGTGCTCGCCGCCATCCATCACGTATACATCGCTGATGCCTTTGATTCGTTTTTCATTTGTTTCATTACGGTTTCCTTTTTGGTTTTTGTCATCATATAAAGCTTCGGAATATTTGATTTTAATATGGGTGTTTTTCCCCTTTGAAAGATGGAGTTTGGGGTATCCAAGCGTCACATAGCCCTGGTCAATTAGT
>JAUUZS010000342.1 GCA_030589835.1 Cyclobacteriaceae bacterium | reverse complement strand
GATATGCATCATGTTTACGTCCTACTTCCCAATAGATTCCGCCGGGCAAGTGCCTTATTTGGCCATGTTGAACAATTTCATGGTAATGAGATTTAAAATATGTTGCGATGGCCAATGCCTGTTTGTCATTTGCCACTCCCAGGTAAGCAGCAAAAGCTGATCCCCAAATATCATGTTCACGGCATTGCACCGTAGCTGCCCGGAAGAGTCCCACTTGCTCATCCCAGAAAGTGTTCCGAATCGATTGAGCAACTAAATTTCCTTTCTTCTCCCAGGCTTGAGATTCTGCATCACGCCCTCCCCACCTCAAAAGATCTGAAAGCTGTCTGCACGCCTGCACAAAAAGTAAGGAACAGAATAGCACATCTCCCTGTTTTCCGATAGTATCTGTGAATCCATAAGGACAACGATCTTGCTTTGCTCCGGGGGTGATATGAACCAATTGGGTCTTTGGATTACGAGGCACGGCGTTCATTGTTTTGATGAGTGGATCCAGCACCTCATGTAGTAACTTTTGATCTTTGGTTTTTTTGTAGGTATGCCAGGCAACGCCAACAGTAAACTGTGACCCATCCGCAACAGGATGTTCTCCCATAGTTCCAAAACCAGGTTTATAAATGGAGGTGCCGTCAAATTTGATGCAATCAACGCCTGATCCGTCAAAACGTATTCCCTTTACAAAAACCCGGCAGGCATCAACCAATTCCTGATCGGAATACGAGTCGACTGAACCTTCTAAGGTATATTCATAGTCACGCAGCCAGAAGGCTTCATAGCCAATTCCCACTTGTGGAGGAAAAGCCGCTGTGCCATCATCCATAATTCTTTTCGATGCCCTGATGATTCGATGAGCTTCTTTCTCCAGCCATAATACATCATCAGTTAGACGAGTAGACGGACTGTCATGATCAATAGCTGTAGCCAAATCTGAAGAGCTCAACAGCATTACCCCAAGAAACATTAATCCCAACCTTAAGCCATACATCATATGTAATATCTTTTTCTGCTTCATAGGTTAAAAATATAGATTATTTTCCGAATGATAGATTATAAACATGCTTTTCAGTTTACTGATAATAATCTTTGGTAAGTCCTAATTTTCGTTATAGGTTTTGGGGGTGCAAAGTCAGGTATTAAATTAAAAGCCTTTATTTCTGGAAGCTATACCTGATCCGATTTTCAGGTATTTCTTGAAATTATTGGCCATACAATTATTAAAAAACATTGTTTATAAATGATGCACTCAAACTCGTATATTATATAACTATTTTCAAAACCTCACAGCAAGGAGTTCATTTCCCAACTGGTGAACCACCTTTTCAATAGCCTTAAGCCTTTCTTCCGAAACACTTGCTTTGCCGGTAATATATTGCCTCATTAAAGATTCGTTGATCTTTGCTTTTTTAGCAAGGTTTGAAGCTTTGATCTCAGGAATTAATTTAAAGAAGGATTGCAGATCGATCTTGTATTCAAATCCTTTGATGTTCTCTAATTCTTTAATCCAATCCTCACCCAGCTCTTTTGCTGTTTCAACATAATCTGCATAAGCGTTTTCAATATTGACTTTAAGCTCTTCGAGAGTGTTACCAAATGCGGAAACTACCCCAGGAACATTTTGGGTTGTTCCCCAATAAATTCCGTCTTTATGTTTTTCAACGCTTACCTGTATCATGATATCTTTCTTTATCTTCTTGTAAAATGGCAACTTCGATAAGAATTCAGAAAAATTATTCGATTCCAGCCTGCTTAAGGATAGACTTAGCGGTTTTAATCGGCATGTCTTTTTTGGGATGTGGAATAGTTACCAATCCTTTCTATTCTGCATGCTTAAATTGATGATGGCTGCCTTTAGTCCTCACCAATTCCCAACCGTTTTTCTCAATAATTTTAATCAATTCCCTCGAATTCATACACGAAGCTATAACTAAAATGTTATATAACAAAATAGTTATATAGAGGATGGCCTATTAAACTCAATTATTCAGAACAGCAATAAATTAACATGCAAGGTATGGTAAATTTTGAACGTAGATCACATCTATGGATACCCTGAAAAAAGAGCGAAGTACGAAAAAATGAAATTGGATATTAATATTGATATGCATAAAGATGATAGTCATTTACTATCCTATATCGGACTGAAATATTATTATGACTATGACCGCATGATATTTGAAAAGATAAAAAATAGATTCTTATCAGATCGTTGGCGAAATAATGAATTTCAATTACAAATTAAAGAGATTGCCCACAACATCAGAAACCGAATGACCAATTTAAAATTGAAACAAATCAAATTGTACCCTCCAGATCAAATGCAATTAAGTTCTAATATATGAACTGGATAACGGGCACATTTGCATTTATTTAAATTCAACTCGGATGTATGATAGATTAAAAAAATAAAATTATGAAATGGCAAATGTTAATGCTGATTTTCTCATTGCTACTTCAGTTTATAATCAAAAAATCGTATAATTTCAATATTTTGTGAATACAGTTCAACTATCTCAGCCTTAATTTTTTTATTACTACTTAAACCATTCCTGAGAAGAGTTATAAATTTTTGATCCCATTGGCTTCCCCCAAAATCAATAACTCTTTTGCCATTTTCATCTACTAAATATATCTTCGGATGATTAGCAGTCGTCATATTGGTTATGTAAGTATCAAAATTTAAAAATTCGACATCAAAAATCTTGCCTTCTTTAAGCTTTATAGGTTTAAGTTTATCGCAGTTGCCATCAAAGGCGGTATCATATTTACGTTTTGAAGGTTTTTTAAGGGTTGCAATTAGTTTATCCTTTCGCTCCTGATCTCGATTTTCAAATTCCTTTTCAAATTCTACTCTTGATTCTATCCGGAAATCTATTACCATTGAAGATCCTGATTTCGACAAGATAGTTGAGTTTTGCAAATCATCTTTCATCAAATGGTGCATTAATAAACTGTGATATTTACCACTATACATACCTAAAAGTCCACCACCTTCCATTGATCCTTGCCGATAAATAAGAATCTCATTAGAATTTGGTTTGTTCCAAAATTTAATACTTCCACCTAGTTCACATTGCGTGACTTCATTTGGAGTTAAATTTTGAAGTTTAATATTTATTGTCTTTCCAGGCCCAAGTTCTTTTGGAGTAAATGATTGTGATTTTTGGCTTGACTTTAAATCACTTTCCCTTTTAAATAAAAAATCAAATAATACCATATCTGAAAAAATGTTTAATGTGACTATCAAGTTAACTAAAATAATATATTCACCAAAATTAGCGAGAGACATAAATAATCAACTATAATGATCGGAAGGGTCCTTTTTTTATTTTTCTGTAATGGATAGGGAGACTATTGAATGTTTCAACTTACAATTACGATTAACCGTTATTGAAGAGACAATATTTTGAGATTTGTTTTAAAGGGGGGGATATGAATTGCCACCTACATTTCTGAAAACCACACCAAGTTAAAAAATTCCGTGAAATCGGAACTCCTTGACTAAATGTTGACTAAAAACATAAAAAAGGCCTCTAACATGCGTTAAAGGCCTTTTGTTGTGGAGCATAACGGATTCGAACCGTTGACCCCCACGCTGCCAGCGTGGTGCTCTAGCCAGCTGAGCTAATGCCCCAAAATGTACTATTTTGGATTAGCCTAACAATTCTTCTTGAATAGTTCAAGTTGCTCATGTTAGTTGAGCCTGTCTGCCGACAGGCAGGCTAATGCCCCAATCTCAATTAATTGGTCGGCAAATATATCCCAAAATTTTACATTGTCAAAATTTTAATCGTCGGGCTTTTACAAATGCCTTTTGATAATAATTCGACATGAGGTTGACCTCGATAACCCCCCTGCTCGAAGAGGCATGTATAAATATTATCTGATCCTTTTTCCTGGCATCAGTTACCAGACCGGCATGAGTTACTTTTGCTTTCTTTTTTATGGTTTTAAAAAATACCAGATCCCCCTTTTTCAATTCGCTGATGCTCACCTTACTTCCCAGCTTACTCTGCTCAGCAGCTGTTCTGGGGATATACATATCAACAGCCTCAAAACTACGCATCAACAAACCGGAACAATCCATCCCCAATACTGTGGTTCCTCCATATTTATATGGTGTGCCGGTATAGGTACGGGCTTTTGCTATTACCACATCCACTTTCTGCTCTTTTGACACCCTTGACCCGGCACAGGAACTCATCAAAAAAACCAGTATTGCGATGACTGTAATGAACTGATTTCCGCTCTTTATTCCACCTTTCATATCCCCTAATTTATTGCAATGATAATGAATTCATAAAACTTAAGCACTATGAACCTTATGACGCTCAAATTGATTTTGAAAAAAGAGCTAATACATTCCAAAAACCAATGATTAACTCATAGCCTTGCTTACCTAAAGCGAAAAACCATTCCCAAAAATCCTGTGCGCATTGAGCGGCATATAAAGATTCATATTTGACTCTATAATTTTGATAAATGTAGTTTATTTGTGTTTTGCTTTAATCGAAATAAATAGTCAAGCAGTATGTGTGGAATCACAGGGATATATGCTCATAACCTCATGGGGAAAATGCATATGATCAATTTGTCCAAAGCAACCGAGCACATCACCCGAAGGGGCCCTGATGCGCGAGGCGTCTGGATGAATGATTTTGTGGGACTGGGCCACCGGAGGCTGTCGATTATTGATGTGAGCTATAATGCCGCTCAGCCCATGAAGGATGCCAGCGGCAGATATACCATCATATACAATGGGGAAATATATAATTTCGAAGCCCTAAAAGAAAATTTGCTTGCAAGCGGTGTGGAGTTCAAATCAACATCGGATACGGAAGTCTTGTTGTATGCTTATATCAATTATAAAGAAAAATGCCTCGACAAACTCAATGGTTTTTTTGCTTTCGCCATTTACGATGAGCAGGAAAATAGCCTGTTTCTGGCTAGGGACCGGTATGGAATCAAACCGCTTTATTACTATTCAGATGAAGATAAATTTCTTTTTTCTTCTGATATGCATTCGCTGCTGGCCTTTGGGATTGAAAAAAAAATAGACACAGCATCGCTGTTCACTTACCTCCAGCTAAACTATACCTCAGCACCCAATACCATGATAAAAGGAGTATTTATGTTGGAGCCGGGCCAATATGCTAAAATCAAAGGCTCAGATTTTGAAATTAGTTCTTTCTACAAAATTGAATACAACCAACAGCGTGTAAAGAATAATAATGACTCCTACGAACAGCAGCAGCAAAATATCAGGCATCTGATGGAGGAATCCGTCAAGGATCGCCTGGTTGCCGATGTCCCTGTAGGGACTTTTTTGAG
>JAUUZS010000305.1 GCA_030589835.1 Cyclobacteriaceae bacterium | reverse complement strand
CGGCTGATGGCGCCGGTTTCGGTGACAAAATTCTCAAGAAATGAGTACTGGTGCGTGAGATAGGTATCCGTCTTAGGTCGTTTAAAACTGGCAATTAATTTCCATTTTTCTTCTTCAGGAGCATAAAAGTAAGCGGTATACACCGTAAAATCATCTCCCACAGGTTTGCCATGCAACAGGAATTTATAGGTGTTTCCGGCCTTCCAGAGATACTTCAAATAACTCTGCCCTCCGGAACCTTCATTGCCAAATTCCCCAACATGCACATCCTCCCCTTTCTTGAGCATGATGATTTTATATTCTTCGGGAATATCATTTGGATCCTGCGTGTCATAAGGACTCCACACCGAAAACAGAAAGCGACGCTCTACTTCAGAATTCACCTGCATCCCAAAATATCCCTCCCCAAATCCATTGGCCATGAAATATGAGCCAATTACATCTTCTCCGGCTGGCACAGTTATTTCATTATAAAACCACTCAATTGGCCCTGCTTCTTCGGGCATCTCATAATTCAGGTGAACTGATGGCCCTCTTCGCCCCCAATAAAAATCATCTTTCACATAATACATCTTGCCATCTGTTGCACCACCACCAAGGGTAATTTCTTTTATATCGGCAAACATGTCCCCATCTTTCTTTATTCCTTCTATCTCCACGAAATGGTATCCGGGTTTATCGATGTTAAATGTGCCGGCAAAATGATTTTTGAATGTAGGATCATCCAATCGAACCTCCTTATGCTGATTCGCAACAGACATTTTCAAAAGCGATTCCCCTCCATCAACTTTGGCGGTGATGCCCACATGCAAATCACCTGACTTCGGCAACTTAAAGTATATTTGAACCTTATTATTGTCATTTGTCCAGTTCGAAACACCTGTCTTAGAAATCATTTGATGACCTTCCGTCACCTCGTCTGCAATCCAACTATTACCTCCTGCGGGCACCACGATTGGCATTTGGGGTACCGCAATATTATTGTTGCGCTGGCAACCCAAACTGTATATCATCAGGGCGATATAAAGTACATTTTTGAAAGGTGTTGTTATTCGGTGTAGATTCATGGCACTTCTTTTTTCTAGTCTGTAAATACGCTTCATTTGCACTACAATTTAACTGTTAATTCTTTTTCTACCTGATTTCGGGTGATCGAAAATATAACCTTTTCATCACCGGCAAATTTTTTGACTAAACTGAGAAACGTAGTAACGTTTTTAACTTTTGTATTATTAATGCTGACAACAAAATCACCCGTACGGAATCCCAACTTCCAGGCCTTGGTATAGGTAGGCACGTAAACCAGTGCTACACCCTTTGTTCCGAATTTAACACCATAGGCAGAAAGCGCTTCTCCCTTTGGCTCATGGATGCGTGCTCCATTCCACAATGGAGAATCTTTTGTAATTGGTTCCACGTATGTGGTATCAGGATGGATGATTACCTTTGGCATTTCCGGTGTTTTTGCGATGGCCTTTAACCTTGGGCTGACCACTCCAAAGCTGAACATATTAAAATTGACAAACCCGATCTTGAGGGCTTCGCTATCCATTGATACCGTGAAATCACCATTAGCCGGGTCACTAAATTTTGGATCGGCAACAATGGAGTTCAGATCACACTGGTTCGCTGCAAATTTCAATCTATCAAAATTGTCTGAGGTGTAAATGTTATAATCAATCTCTTCGCCCCATTTTTCGTTGATGCCTAGTCCACGCGTCATTACTGCAGGTTGGTGTGCCCGAAATACAATATTGTGCTTAAACACATCGCCACTTTGGTGTTGCCATACGTGAGGATGTAAACCATCGTTCACCAGGATATTGTTTGTAACAATTCTCCGGTATCCTTCACGTAGTTTCAGCCCACGGCTCAACAACAGATTATTGTAAATGTAGTAGTTCGACGATCCGTCGTCCAGGTCAATTGCCCATCCGTGGTCGCAGCGCCATCGGCTGTTTCTGATAATAGAAGGTTCCAGCATATCAAGGAAGGGCAAGCGTGGATTTTTGGCAACCTCACGATTTACAGTTGCAGTATTCGGATCCCAAAAACGATCTCTTCCCCAGGAATTGAAGCTACCATGATCTCCTGTTTCCAATACGGTATTGAACACATCGCAATATTCGATAATGTGCCCGCCAAATGTCCCTTCGCTAATGTTGATCCCTGCTCGTGGCACATCGTAAATGGAGCAATGCGAAACGGTGATTCTAAAGGACATGGAGATTTGCACTGGAGCTGTTTGCTTTTCATCCCGACCGGTTTTGGTAATAATACAATCTGACACGATACAATTTGCCGGAAAATTATCGCCGATAGGTCCCGGAGTCAGGTCCATGTTCTTGTAATCCTGTGGGCCATAACGAAAAATAGGATTGCGCACCGCTTTGGGATCGCCGACAAAGGCAATACCATTAGCGCCACTATGATGGATGTAACAGCCAGAAATATTAATATGGCGGTTGTAATTGTTCACAAAAATGCTGTTTCCGCCTACCTGATCAAATTCGCAATTGATGACCGCACAGTTTTCAGCCCCATTGTAGGTTACTGCGCCACCACGATAGACTGTCCAATCGGAACGAAGCAAGGGTTCCTTATTCTCCATGAAAACCCGAGCAGTATGTTTGAATGTCAATCCCTGCAGATGGATGTGCTGTACGGGGTGCTCTTTAGAACCCTGGAACTCGATCAGATGCCGGAGGCTTACAATTTCTACGGTCGCCTTTTCAAGATCTACACCCTGTCTGGGATGGTAATACAGTTGCGATGCTGCCTTATTATAATACCACTCTCCCGGCGCATCCAGTTCTTCAAAAACATGTTCGATGAAGCGGTATTTTGCATGCATTTTATCTGGCCGGTTGTTCTGCCAGCCCCCTTCAAGCTCCAACTTTGAGTTGCCCTTTTTGCCTAATACCAACCAGTGCATATCGCCCCACAACGACCTGTGCATGGCGTGTAAATAAGCTCCCTCAGGATTTGCCCATTGGGCTATTTTGTCTTTTGAAAGCGGATCATTTGCTGGATCAGCTTTTGCATCATGGCTCAGCGTCCAACAATCAAACACATTTTTTCCGGACTTCGAATTGGGATATCGTGCCATCTCTTCCCGTTTGTTATTGATGAATAGCTGGTCAATATCCAGCCCTTTCGGGATGTCGCAAACATACATCCCATCCTTTCCTGGCGACCAGTTCACGTTCAGGAGTTTGCCCCCACTTACTATGGCTTTCCTTTCGTTGACAGCTTTATAAAATATGGGGAACTCTTTTGTCCCGCTGTCGTCTGAGGTAAACACAAGGGTTTGATCCAGGTAATAGACTCCATCATTTAAATAGATCGTGACCGCCTCTTTTCCTGCAAACTGCCGCACCATGTTACGGGCATCTTCTATGGAATGAAATGGGTATTTTTTAGATCCATCTGCCTTGTTGTTACCTCCGGGTGATATATAAATGTCTTTGGCCGTTCCGACGATGGCATAAACCAAAGCCAATAATAGAATTGAATATTTCTTCATCTAATTATAATAATTTACTTGAGGAAGATGAATGCAAGTTATTCGAAGATTGCGATTGTTCGGTATTCCATTCCTATTTTTTTTCATTCTAAGGCGTGCGAATACTATTAAGATCATTGAGGTGAATTTTCGATATAAATTTTAATATAGGAGCTATGCAAATCTGACCAGAGAAAGCACGACTCATAAATCAAGTGCCAAAAAAAAATGTAACTCACCATCCAGGTCAATAAAAAGCCGTCATCCCGGACATGGGAGCCTTAGCGACCTTGCATCCGGGATCTGTTTGCGATCTTCAATGATTTCTTGAACAGCCATAATGGTTAACAGAGCCTTCTGCTCATCCTGATCTGCAACCCTCATCGAACATGTTTTCAAGGTGTGCGTAACTATGCAAAAGATCAGTGTAGTAGTTATTCCAAGATTAAAGCTATACGCTCTATCGCAGGTTTTCCAAACCTGTGAGAACAATGACTATAAGGATTCGATCCGTATTGAATTGATGAAAAAGGCACTAGTTGTAGGGTTCGTTATGAGCGATTGTCCTTACAATTACACGTTTCCGGCAGCTTCTATTTTCTGTTTAATCATCATGATATCTCCCTGATTCACCTCATTCCCAACATCATTCCTTGTCAATTGCACTAATTTTTTTCTTAGCATTTCCATGTTTCTTCCTTTTCTTACGGGCTGAAAAATCAATTGCTCAAAGTTTGACATCAAGCGGATCATCAAATTGGAATATTTGCTTTTATCATTTGTATCAATATCTTCTCTGATATAATCCGAATCATAATATATGGTAGCAGGCTTGGAATTCAACAGGAGCTGGATGAGCGAAATCAATGCATAGCACAGATACATTTTTTCACCCTTATTTTTATGCTCCATTAAGTAAATCTCACTTGCATCCAGGCCTTTTATTCCCACATTAGAGATTGCCCGTATTTTAATGCCAATGATTACGTTCGCTTGAACAGGCCGGATAGACAGGGTGACATCGATTTTCTCAATGTTCATCAAGCCTTCAAAATGGTTGCGGATACGCCTCCTTTTGGTTCTCAGTTTTTTTAATTGTTTTGCCGAACCGGGGAGCAATGCCTCGTGTATTGCTGTCTTTTCAATTTCGTAACTATCCTGCAATTCCGTCTTCCGCGGAACAATACCTCTTTTGGGTATTCTAATCCCCGATATTATTTCCCTGGTAATCATTCCTTCAGGACTTATGTACAGGCTTTTTTTATGAGCCAATACTATTTTGTTGTGCAGCACCCGGTCAGTGGTCACAAAGTCGGTATGGTTGTTTAGCAAATGCTTAATGATTTCTTCGTCGGGTATTCCCGGATATTGTTCGGCGATTAATATGGTTCCCAGTGTATTATTTTCATCAACCTTCAGAAAGGCAAATGCCTTTTTCATCTCAGCATAAGAGACAGATTCATCAATGACAATCATTTTTTACTTTTTAATAAATTTAGTTGGTATTAAGGTCGCCGACCAGATTAAACCAGAAAACCAGAAATCCAAATATACGTATGAGCAGGAAAACATGGGACAATCCCCTTTGTTAATATTAATCGATTTATCCTTTTGATCTGGATGTATAATCTCCTCATGGCGTAGGTTTCATACCAGGGGAAGTATTGGATTACAAATCCTCTTTATCATGCTTCCGGATTACAAATCCGGAAGAGCGCCGGTGTGGTGAGTAGCGAAAATCGTAGCAAATTTATGCTGTAGGTTATTTGTTCCTCACAACAATTTTATTGTCATCTTTTTCCGTTGGGAAAAAGTTGCTTACGTATACCACTTTTTTCGAATCATCCAGATAATACAATATCTTGATTTCAGCGTGAGGAATCCGTTTGAATAAAATAAACCATTATTTCTGTCCTTAAGTCTATGTTCAATGGCTCCTCGTTTAGGTAGCATGTGCAAACTCTTGGTGGTGTCTCGTAGTGCGTTAGCCAATTCCTCAGCCCGGTCAATGGTATAGTGATCATATAATTATTCCAGTATTTCGTAAAAACTGATCTCTGCAGGGTCTGTAATAATTACTTGATACCTGCTCTCTTTGTGGCTTTCCAATTTTCAAAGTCGGAATTAAAGTGTTCGAAAGTTTTTACTTTGCCTGATGCTATGGCCTGTTCAGATTCTTCAGCGCTTTGGTTTATTTCATCTGCTTTCAGCAGGTCTTTTATGTAATGCAAAACCTTCTCTTGCTGATGATATTCCAACTTCAACAATTGGCTGAGCAATTCTTTATCTAT
>JAUUZS010000433.1 GCA_030589835.1 Cyclobacteriaceae bacterium | reverse complement strand
TTGCATCAAAGAGCCCCACATTTCACCTTTATCAGCTATATCCTGCTGATGGCCCACATAACTATAGGCGCGCCAAACAGACAGGCCGGTATTCAACATAGCCCTGCTTGCGAGGCAAACTGCTCCATTCCAGGCTCCCATATTATAAGCATGGGTAAAGACGGCTCCTTCACTGGCAAGTTTATCAAGTGTAGGTGTTATAATTTCACTATTTCCTTGAGCATGTATCGTTTGGTAGCATTGGTCATCTGCAAACAAAAAAATGATATTGGGTTTTTTATTTGCTTGCTGTTCCTGGTTTTCTTTAGTAGCACAACTAGCTACTAGTAGAAATAATAATGTGAAAAGAGATAAATTTGCTTTCATAAGTTCTATTATTTGTCTTCTTCTTTACAAACTTTTCAATTTTTTGGCACTGATTTATTTGTCGATTGTCAAGGTCAAAAATTCAAAAGATATGTGAAATAGTTAAGGAGCCTAAAGTATCTCCTAAACTTTTAAAATCTAAATTATTTTTTACATATCTGAAACTGTATTTTCTAACTTAGCACATATTATTGACGAAATGCCTGTTAAAAAAGACAAACCTTTCTGCAAATATTTACGCAGCATATCGCTATATTTTTATAATGAGACTCAGAGAAGAAATATTAAAAGAGCACTCTAAAGCCCATACCGTTTACCTGGCGAATAAAATAGGGCCAGATCAGGAAGCTTTTGACGAATTGATTGCTCTTTTTCTTGGAGATGAATATCGAGTCACTCAACGTGCTGCCTGGGTGGTTACGCATTGTGTAGAGGCGCATCCATGGCTCATTGAAAAACACCTGAAACCCATAATAGAAAATTTGCAAAACCCTGTTCACGATGCAGTGAAACGAAACACCATACGCATTATACAATCTATGGATATACCTGAAGAATTGCTGGGGCTAACCGCAGAATTGTGCTTTCAATTCTTAAATTCAGGCACTGAACCGGTTGCCATAAAAGCCTTTTCTATGACTGTACTATTTAATATTGTAAAAAAATATCCTGAACTAAAAGATGAACTTAAAATGTCCATTGAAGACCAATTACCCTATGGTTCTGCGGGCTTTAAAAGCAGAGGCAGAAGAATATTGAAATCTTTGGAAAAGATATCTGGTTAGGTATTTCCAACTTTCAATTCTTTTGCAACATTTTAAATATTTTTTCTAACTATTGTCTGTCATCTTCGTTGCTTTAATACAGTTACATCAATTTTCTTCGTAAGTTTGAAGTTATGGATGCATCCTTTGCTCAAAGAATATTTCAAAAACACAAGGAATGTGCAAATTGCCCTTCCACGATTCTTATACCTCAATTCTTTACCGATTTGTTGGGTATTCTGTTTCCAAATTATGCTAGTTCACCAGCGTTGGATTTTGCTGATTTCCAAAAACGGATTCAGCAAATGAACCTTGAATTGATTCAGATTCTTACAAACAACACCACAAAAGATATTTTAGACCCGATGAAATTGGCCGAAAGTTTCTTTGCGGAACTTCCCCAAGTATATGATCGAATCCAATTGGATATCAATGCTATGTTCGAAGGAGATCCTGCTGCTAAAACCAGGGAAGAAATCATACGTTCATATCCAGGATTTTATGCGATTGCTGCGTATCGAATAGCTAATGCATTAAGCAAATTGGGCATTCTGATTATCCCTAGGATGATCACTGAGCATGCTCATGGAAAAACAGGCATTGACATCCACCCCAATGCAACAATAGGAGATCATTTCTGTATTGATCATGGAACAGGGGTAGTAATTGGTGAAACAACGGTTATTGGTCAGCATGTGAAAGTCTATCAGGGAGTTACGCTTGGGGCTTTGAGTGTAAATAAGGAAGATGCCAAAGTAAAGCGACATCCGACTATTGAAGATAATGTCGTGATCTATGCCGGCGCTACCATCCTTGGCGGTAATACAACTATTGGTAAAAACTCCATAGTTGGAGGAAATGTTTGGCTGACCAAAAGTATTCCTCCGGAATCAAAAGTATATTATAAGGCGCAAATGCATACAGACAATGGAGAAGAAAAACCTGACCTGATTATCTTTAAATAACCATGACGATATTCGACCTTATCGGCAATACACCTATTGTAGAGCTGATCAATATACCACAATTTGAAAATGTAAAGATTTACGGCAAGCTGGAAGGACTTAATCCCGGAGGCAGTGTGAAAGATCGCGCAGCTTTTGGGATGATCAAAGGCGCTTTAGACCGTGGAGAAATAAAAAAAGGTGATAAGCTTGTGGAAGCAACCAGTGGAAATACTGGCATTGCACTAGCCATGATCGCCAGATCAATGGGCGTTGAGATGACCCTTATTATGCCTGATAATGCCACAAAGGAACGTGTATTATCCATGGAGGCTTATGGAGCTAAGGTGATCCTTTCTCCAGCAGAAAAAACCATTGAATATTCCAGAGAGTTAGCTGAAGCAATGGCGGCTACCGATGGATATCATATGCTTGACCAATTTGCTAATCCGGATAATTACCTGATGCATTATCGAACTACTGGTCCTGAAATCTGGGAACAAACCGATGGAAAAATCACACATTTTGTTTCAGCTATGGGCACTACGGGTACCATTATGGGAGTTTCCCGATATTTAAAAGAACAAAATCCTGATATTCAAATTGTTGGGTGCCAACCAACTGAGGGAAGTAACATACCTGGTATTCGAAGGTGGTCACCGGAATTTCTCCCTAAAATATTTGAACCTGAACGAGTAGATCGAGTTGTGGATGTGAGTACAGAAAATGCTACTGAAATGGCACGGCGACTGGGGAAAGAAGAAAGTATTCTTTCGGGAATGAGTAGTGGCGGTGCATTTTATGGAGCCATGAAAATTGCTGAAGAATTGGAATCCGGAGTCATTGTTTTTATTGTATGCGATATTGGAGACCGGTATTTGAGCTCTGATTTATTTGGGTGATTTCTCATAGACTCATTCATTTCAACACAGCAGTGTAATCAAAATTCATCTTCAAGTTATAAACTCATTTTGTCAACCGATTTTTTCCAGAGCTTGTTCGAGATCGTTAATTAAGTCTCCAGCATTTTCCAAGCCAACAGAAATACGCATATCTCCTAATGAAATCCCCAGACCTTTAAATTGTTCTGGGCTTAATTCCTTAAGATAACTGATTGCAGGTGCATAAATCAAGCTTTCATGACCTCCCCAGCTTACGCCAATTTTAAATAAATCCAGGCTGTTAAAAAATGATTTTATCTGGTCTAAATTTTCTGATTTAAGTTTAAATGACATCAAACTGCTGTTGCCAGACATTTGCTTTTTTGCTAATTCATACTGAGGAAAACTTTTTAGGCCGGGATAGTTCACTTTTTGAATTTTAGAATGACGCTCCAAATATTCAGCAACCTGCATTGCATTCTCCTGGTGCAATTTCATCCTGATGGGCAATGTGCGCAAACTTCTCATGATCAACCAGGCTTCTATTGGAGCAATCTTTCCACCAAGAAGTTCAAATTCATTGACACTGATACTATCGATATCTGAAGTATTTCCTATTACCAATCCAGCCACTACATCAGAATGCCCACCGATATACTTCGAACACGAATGTATCTCCAGGTCAACACCCATTTTCAAAGGATTTTGAAAAATTGGAGTCGCCCAAGTATTATCTATAATTGTTTTTATTTCTTTTGAACGAGCCAAACTACACACTGCCGTAATATCCTGGATGCTAAAAATAACACTAGACGGGCTTTCCAGGTAAATAAGTTTCGTATTGGGTTGTATTGCCTCCTCAAATTCGCTTACATCATTGCCACTGACAAAAGTGGTTTCTATTCCCATCTTTTGCTTTAAATAAACGTGAATCAGATTATTTGCCGGTCCATAAATATTCTTTAATGCGATAACATGATCACCTGCTTTAAGGAAGTGAAGTGTCGCCGCAGTAATGGCTGCCATTCCCGAAGTGAAAAGTTTTGCTTTTTCACCTCCTGCCAGCATAGCCAGCTTTTGCTCCACAATATAAACCCCGGGATTACGGCCTCTGGAGTAAATGCTCGTATTTACCCTGTCATCAAAAGCCTTGTCAATTGATTCCCAGCTATCAAATGTAAAAAGCGTGTTCTGAAAAATCGGTGGCACTACAGCTCCCTCGTAATTCTCCCGGTCTTCCGCAAAGTGTGCTATTTTTGTTTCAATTTTCCAGTCTTTATTCATACCTCTATTATTACTATTTATTATCTTTTTTACCATAAAAACACCCTATTCCAGTAAGCGCAAGTACTGGTGCAACAATAATATTCGTCAACGATAATATTTGCCAATGCCAGTAATCGCCATAAGAAACTCCAAG
>JAUUZS010000160.1 GCA_030589835.1 Cyclobacteriaceae bacterium | reverse complement strand
GCCAATATGACTAATAGCCGACATAATGGATATTATTCTCAATATCCCCCAAATTGGGGTACTAATTACTGGCGGTACTTTTATAACTTTCCTGTTTCAAACTAAATTATTATTCCTGATTGGTGGCATATCGTAACTGGCATAAGGAAAAACAACTATGTTTTATGATAGGTGTTTGATGGATTTGATTGTCCAAGGTTTATCCTAATTGGCGAATAGGTATGGGTTATAAATGTTGCCATCAGTGATGAGAATGGAAAGAAAAGGTCAGGTGTTGTGGGTATAAAGTTTGGATTAAAATTCAGGGTAGCCGTAGGCAGTAAGTAAGATAGAATAATTTGAAGATGTATTTTAATCAGGGATATTTAGATTTCTTTCGACAATTGCATCAGAACAACAACAAGATGTGGTTCGATGAGAATAGAAAATGGTATGAATTGGCAGTTAGAGAGCCCTTTAAAGAGCTGATCGATGCATTGCTCCCGGAAATTAAAAAGCTTGACCAGGGCAATCAGATGGACGCGAAAGATGCCTTATTTAGGGTAAACCGGGATATACGGTTTTCTCAGGGTAAGCCTCCCTACAATACGCATATGGCGGCAGGTTTTTCAAAGGGGGGAAGGAAATCTCAATATGCAGGATTTTTCTTGCAGATAGGACTAAAACACCTCATCGTTGGTGGTGGATTGCCATTCATAGAAAAGGAAGTTTTAAAAAAAATACGCATTGAAATAGGATATAACAACAAAGAGTTTCACCGAATAATTGAAGCTCCGGAATTTCAATCCCTCTTTGGCTTTGTGCATGGCGAAGATCAAAAGGTATTGCCAAAAAATTTTATTGACATACGTATCGAGAATCCTATAATTGCCCACAAGCAGTTTTACTATGGCGCATTTTATAAAACAGAGAACTGGCTTTTTAAGACAGATCTGTCTGATCATATATTAAAGCATTATCATGCAGGATTGGCCTTCAACAAATTTTTGATCAAGGCCATAAGTGATTTTGCCCTACTTTCTTCCCCTTCAAAAAAGCGACAAGTCCTTGAATTTTAATTATGGATTTATCACTGAGATTATATCATATGCGTTAGCATATTTCGGAGTGCCAATAGCATAGGATAGCTAATAGCGCATCTATTATACCTTATCTTTTATTCCTCGGGTCTAATATTCACATTTATTTCAATACCTGAATTAAGGCATCATTTTTCTGTAATGAAGCTCTTTCTCATTACCTTCAGTATTCCGCGTACAGGGATAATGGCTTTTTTTATATTTTCCCGTTTCAATTCCCAGGCAATATCGGCCAGGTATCGTTCCAGCAGGTAAATGTCTAACAGCATATTGAAATCCCCGTCGGCAGGAATAAACCGTTCATCGGAAACCAATTCCTTATAGTGAGAAATAAAAATTTGACCGAAGTTATGAAACCAGTGTTCTGCAAGCCTTCCTGATGGTTCATTTTGAAAAAGAGCTGAATAAGCCACACTATGAAAAGAATTAAGCATGTTGGCGATATCAGTCAGGGGAGATTTTCTTAGCCTCCTTTCGGTAAGTGAAAAAGTGGAATCGCCTTCAAAATTTGTTATCACGTAGTCCCCGTCTTTAAATAATATTGCATTCAGGTCATAATTTCCATGAGGCCTGATTTTTACCGCATCAATTTTATGGTCATAGATTTGTTTCATTTTTTCCAGAAGCGAATCCTTCAGGCCTAAAAACACATTGATTTCTTCCTGATGGTTTAATGGAAATTCATCAACATATTTTTTAAAAGGATCAAAAGCACCTCTGACCAGGGATTTCCATGCCGAGAAAAGAGACCTTTGATAATGAAGGGTAAATTCTTCAGGCTCAAAATCTTCATGTTCGCAGTTTGTGCCCAGGGCCAGATGCATTTCTGCTGTCCTTTGAGCAAGCAACCTGGTGTGCTCGATATGCGCCCCGCCAATGAGCTCCTGAGTGGAGGTACTCATTTCTTCAAAGTTCAATGGGTGCGCCAAAGATCCTTCAATGGATGGCAATTCAATTTCACCTCCCTGAACACTTACGCGTTCATAAAACCGATTTAGGGCGTCAGAAAAATATTGCCAGCCGGAGCCGTAATTTGGTACGTATTCCTGAACAATGGCCAAAGTTCTCTTTATATCCCCCTTTTTGATATATTCAATTTGCCCTAAATATTCCGGGACAAATTTGAATTCCTTCTTTCTGCATAAATAG
Source organism: Cyclobacteriaceae bacterium (assembly GCA_030589835.1). The sequence goes on along the minus strand of JAUUZS010000160.1, from coordinate 6,244 downwards.
TTATTGATTTCGACATCCCGGTCCGAGCCCCGGTCAATTTTTCTATATAGTTTTACAATGAATTTTTTATTGTATTGAATGATAACATGCCTGAATCGCGATTCGACAAGTTTATTTTCTTCTTCCAGCAACGGATCGGACAATAGCGATTTGAATTCATTGGTCACTTTAAATTTTACAAGGGACTCGTCAGTATTTATTGTGGCGTGTTTTTTAAATAGCTGAAACAGTGTTTTACGGTAGTTTTTACTATACGAAGCATCAAATAGCACACCGCTCTTTCCATCAAATATGATCCTGCTAATAATGCTTTCAGGATGATTTGCTGAAAGCATTCTTTCTTCCTTGCCCTTGGTAAAGCCAATGACAAGTCTGTATTTTTCGTAAAGGCCTTCAAAAAAGGTGACTTCCAGGATTAGTGTAAATCCTTCAAAATCATTATGTTTCCCGTTGATAGGGATTACATCAAAAATCTTAATGAATTCAATATTTCTCTTTCCGATGTTGAACCAAATTTGATTGTTCAGGTAGGGCAAAAGGATTTCATTTGTTACGGTATCCTTTAGATTAACGCTCACCAGGTCACTCCATTTTTTTATTTCGATCAGGTTGTTGTTTTTACTCGGGATTATTGAAATATTCTCCTTTTCCTTTACCAGCTTAAACCAATAGTAACCATATGGGCTCAAGGTGAAATCATATGGTTTTTCGGTAATTTTAGGAAATTTATTTTGACTAAAAACCTCTACAGGGATCAAGTCTTTTAGCGAATGCATCTCTACTGCTGCTGCCTGGGCATATCTCGATAGATTCACAACAATAAGGATTTTTTCATGTTTATAAGAACGGACAAAAGCTAGTGTTTTGGTATTTTCTGATTCCAAAAAAGTTATTTTTCCACGTCCAAATGCCTTAAACCTTTTTCGCATTTTTATCAAGCGTCTTGTCCACCACAATAGCGAGTTGGGGTTGCCCAATTGGTTTTCGACATTTATATTCTCGTATTTATATTCCGGATCGATGATCAGCGGCAAATATAACTTGTGTGGATTGGCTTGCGAAAACCCACCGTTTCTTCCGGGATCCCACTGCATGGGAGTGCGTACTCCGTCACGGTCTCCCAAATAGTAGTTGTCGCCCATGCCTATTTCATCTCCGTAGTAAATCACAGGAGTACCCGGCAAAGAAAAAAGCAGCACATTCATCAGTTCTATTTTTCTTCTGTCGTTATCCAGTAATGGGGCCAGCCTTTTTCTGATGCCAAGATTGATGCGCGCAAGGGGGTCTTTGGTATAAACCTTGTACATATAGTCGCGTTCTTCCTCCGTCACCATTTCTAAGGTCAGCTCGTCGTGATTCCGTAAAAAGGTCGCCCATTGGCAAGTCTCAGGTATCTCGGGTGTTTGATCGATAATATCAATGATGGGATATCGGTTTTCCATGTTCACCGACATAAACATACGTGGCATGATGGGGAAATGATAATTCATTTGGCACTCATCGCCTTTCCCGAAATATGAAGCGCTGTCCTCCGGCCACATATTAGCCTCGGCTAACAGCAAAACATTGTCGTGATTCCGGTCGATATGAGCGCGGATTTTTTTGAGCAAATTATGTGTTTGGGGCAAATTCTCACAGTTGGTGCCATCTTCTTCAAATAAGTATGGAATCGCATCGAGCCTGAAACCGTCAACTCCCATGTTTAGCCAATAGTCCATTATCTTGATGATCTCCTTTTCAACTAAAGGATTGTGATAATTTAAATCCGGCTGATGATGGAAAAACCGATGCCAATAATATTGTCCGGCTACAGGATCCCAGGTCCAGTTAGAAGCTTCATAATCTGTAAAGATGATTCGTGCATCTTTATACTTTTCAGGATCATCAGTCCAAACGTAATATTCCCTTTCCGGTGATCCTTTGGGCGCTCGCCTTGCTCGCTGAAACCACTCATGCTCATCAGAGGTATGGTTCATGACCAGCTCTGTCAGGACTTTTAAATTCCTTTTGTGTGCCTCACGCAAAAAGCGTTTGAAATCACTTACATTTCCAAACGAAGGATTGATGGTATTATAATCAGCAATATCATAACCATCATCTTTGAGCGGAGAAGGGTAAAATGGGAGAAGCCAGATGGTTGTTACACCGAGATTTTCGAGGTAATCAAGCTTGTCTAACAATCCTCCAAAATCTCCTATTCCATCATTGTTTTTATCCATAAATGCCTTAATATGTAATTCATAGATAACGGCATCTTTGTACCACAAGGGTTCGCGGATAATTTTTTGACTCTTCTTTTTTGGCATATTAATTTGGGGAATTACACCTAAGGGTTCCTATTATAAAATTGTTCGACAAGGTATACATATTAGCAGGTATTTTCAAAATAAATGAAGATCCAACTCAATCGTATAACCCTATAATTTTTAAATTGACATTTAGGTTAACCAATCTTTCATTAATTTAGAGTCTGTCCATAATGTCCGATCTCTGCGTTACGCTTGTCTCTAAAAAACTCATTTACAAACGTAAACTCCGTTTTTCAGAAACTTCGCAAGCCTTGATCTCGAACATTCTGAACAAACGCTGACTTTATGGACAGACACAATTTAGTATTAGCATTCAATACTATGGTAGAATACCTGGTTTCAAATTGTATGTGCAAGGCTAATTATAAATTGATTAAATGAGAATGTAATATCTTAAAAAAGTTAAGGATCGTATACTTAATTAGTATCAAACATTTTTTATTATGAAAAAAATAATTGTCCCAACTGATTTTTCAGCGCAGGCGCAATATGCCCTGGATCTTGCAATTGAAATTGCCGGTAAAACCGGAGCTGAAATAGTATTAATACATGTCATAGAATTTGCCAAAAAGAAATCTATTTTTTTGGGTAGCTCTTCCCTAAACACCATGGGAACGGTATCGACAGGCGACCAGGCAGATGACATTTATTTCATAGAGTTGTTTCGAAGGAGAAAAGCTCAAATGTCGGAGATATTGAGTGATCCGGACTATCAGAACATTGTTATTTCTGACCGGATATTATTAGGAACACCATATCATGCCATAGAAGAGGAAATCACAGAATCTGAGGCCGATCTTATTATCATGGGAACCACAGGAGTGAACGATTGGGAAGAGAGTCTCATTGGTTCCACGGCCGAGAAAGTGGTCAGGCATGCGAGCTGCCCTGTCTTAACACTAAGAAAGAAAGTAAAGTTTGAGGACATTGAGAAAATTGTTCTGGCTTCTGATTTTAAGGAATTGAAACCTGCTTATATCCATATTTTAAAAAGTATTCAGGATCTTTTTAAGGCTGAACTTAATTTGGTTTACGTGAATACCCCTGGCAATTTCAAAAACGAAAGAGAGATAATAATTAACTTGAATAAATTTGCACAGGAAAATGAGCTTGATGATAGTAAAGTGAATGTGTATAGCCATCAGCATGAGGAAGAAGGAATTGTATGGTACACCGAGGATTTTAAAATGGATTTGGTGATGATGGCTACTCACGGAAGGAGCGGGTTGTCAAGGCTTTTTGAGCATAGCATTGCTGAAGATGTGGTCAATTTTTCAAAAAAACCTGTATTAACCTTCAATCTTCAGCATATTTCCTGATAAAAATAGTCTCACCGGGGATTAATATCCAGTAAGGATATTGATGGGTAGGCGATCCCAAAGACCTTGGTGGTATTTTACGAATTGTGGGAATTGAAGCATTCTTAAGGAGCAAGAAAAAGCCGGTATTGATCGGCTTTTTCTTGCTCAATTTTTTACGCTGCCAGTAAATTTTCATTAAGTTAGCCATATGGAAAATTTCTATCAATGGATTGAGCAACTAATTGGATTGAGTCCTGAATACTCCTCAAAATTATTTAAATCAGTATTGGTGATTGTGGGGTTTATTGTCATCAATAAAATTATTAATCAAATAGTAATCAGTAAAACGGATGATGTTTACTATCGATACCGGTGGAGAAAAACACAGGATTACATTACGTTTTTTATCGGATTTCTGTTAATTACTTCGCTGTGGATTGATGAGTTTAAATCAATGGCCACCTTTTTTGGATTGTTATCAGCAGGAATAGCCATCGCCTTAAAAGATCCTGTCTCAGACCTGGCAGGATGGTTTTTCATCATTTGGCGAAAACCTTTTGAGGTGGGGGATAGAATTCAACTTGGCGACCACGCCGGCGACGTAATTGACGTACGCATATTTCAGTTTACAATCATTGAAATTGGCAATTGGGTAGATGCAGATCAAAGTACGGGAAGAATCATGCATGTGCCCAATTCCAAGGTATTTGTAGAAGTGTTGGCAAATTACAGTATTGGGTTCAATTATATATGGCACGAAATAGGCGTGTTGGTTACTTTTGAAAGCAATTGGCAAAAGGCGAAGGAATTACTTGGGAAAATTGTAAAGGAGAAATCTGAGAGCATTTCAAAATCGGCGGAAAAGAAAATAAAAGACGCCAGCAAAAAATATATGGTCTTTTATAAAAAGCTTACCCCAATTGTATATACTTCCGTGAAGGATTCCGGTGTGATGCTGACGATGCGTTTCCTCTGTGATCCACGTCAGCGACGTGGGAAAGAGCAAGAGATTTGGGAAGAAGTGCTGAAGGAATTTTCAGAAAATATGGATATTGACTTTGCCTATCCTACACAGCGATTTTACAGTAATAATATTGAGGGGAAACCAGGCGCCAAAGCCGATTACAAATCAGATTGACATGACGGAGAGGAAGCTGATTTATTTTCATAACATGCCCCTTACATGAGCACATATCACCACTCATCAAATATGGCGTCCGTTTTTGCTCCTTCGTATTTAAACTGCCGTTTATTATCAGGAAATTGTACATAGATGATAACTATTATTCCACATCGAACGTTTTCAAAGGAATGAAAAAAGCCAGAATCCTTAAGCTTATTATAATATTTTTGATCAGCACATCGTGCTTTTCTTTCGGGCAATCCAAAACAATTGAAGGAGTAGTTATTGATGCGAACAGCAAAGTAGCGCTCGCCTTTGCAACAATAGGAGTCAAAGGAACCACAATTGGAACCGTGACGAATTCTGATGGAAGATTTATTTTGTCAATTCGCGGAATATATGCCGACTCCGTACTTTTTTGTTCTTATATGGGATATAAAAATGCTGAAATCGAGATTAATGGAATAAATAAACGCATTATAATATCCCTGGATCTGGATACCTTCACGCTTGACGAAATCGAGATCCGCCCGTGGCAACCCTGGGATTACATATGGAAAGCCATGCAGAAAATCCCTGATAACTATCCTCAAAATCCATATATGACCGACGGGTATTATAGTGAGTATATTTCCGAGAACGGTGTTTTTCTGAAATTTACTGAAGGGATTACCGAGACCTATAATCCGGCTTATTGCGACACCTTGGAAAGTCAATCGAAAGTTGTGAAAGCAAGGAGGAGAGATGAATTGGGGACGCTTCAATTTATGAGGGTGAAGATTGAAAAAAAATATGAGAAGGAGTTAAGAAAAGCAAAGAAAAAGGGAGAAGAGGTAGAAGATAAAAAATCGATAGACGAGCAGATCCTTTCTGCTTCTTTTGGAGGTCCGGAAGGGATACTAAGTACTGACCCGCTACGAGATACGGCTTCGTTTTTAGATATTCGGAACAAGAAAAAATATAACTATTTTATCGCTGGATATTCCCGCTATTACGGGGAGCAGGTCATCATTATTGGGTTTGAAACTAAAGGAAAATATGATCATCAAAGGCAGGAGGGGAGTATTTATATCTCTTTGGAAAGCGATGCCATAATGGCCATAGAATATGACAGTGAATTTGTGATTCCCGTCCTGGCAAGGCCGGTAATTTTCCTTGTCGGATTTGGCATTACCAATCCTCAAGTACACATGATGGTACATTATAAACCTCTGGAGAATCGTTGGTATTTGAATGACATTTCTATGATTGGAGGGGCACGGCTCACAAAGAAAAACATGTTGAAGAAAAATGACCGAAGCAACTTTTTAGTAGAGATGACCCTAATCAATCATAAATTTGAATTGGAGCAAGTACATGAATTCCCCGAGGAAGAGCGCATAGATAAAAAAAAGCCACTTGAAGAGCAGGTAGATCCTGATCCTGATTTTTGGAAGACCTATAAAGTAGTCCGGCCTGCTGAGTTGAGTAAGACCTTAAAGTAGAAATCACATTTCATCATAGAAATGGTT
>JAUUZS010000031.1 GCA_030589835.1 Cyclobacteriaceae bacterium | reverse complement strand
TTTCGCTCCTCCATGAGTAGATCTAACCTGGTTAACCAATGCGAGTGCTTCAGCGTCAGTAGCGTTATCTGATAATCTCCAAAGCGCTTCGCCTTTCATAAGCAGTACATCTGCATAACGAAATACACCATAGTCATTGCTCATATTGTCAGTTCCTCCCATCGCAAATTCCCATTTACCGATTCTTGCACCGGCTTGCTTCAGCGCAACAGGACCGAGTTCGTTTACAACAGGCATGAGGTTTAGTGGAGCTCCGTCAGGATCGCCGGCCTCAAAACCATCGTCTGTTACCAAATCACCATTTGCCTGGTACTGATATCCAACAATAAAATTACCTCTTCCTGTATAAGGGCCATCCAATGTGCCGGGATCACCTTTCCTTAGGTCATCATCATCGAAAGAATTATAAAATTCCTCCAGCGAACAGAATCCATTCCAAGGCTGAGCAGTCAGGTTATACGTCTGTTGCATTCCATAGTGCAATGTCCTCATTACAAGATTGAATCCTCTGGCATATACCTGATCGTAAGGAATTGCGAAGATAAATTCACTTGATCCGGTTATATCGGCATTAAAGTTTGAGAAGTAATTGTTCTCAAGGTTAAATTTTCCTGATATGATGATGTCATTGCAGGCATCGCGTGCCTTGGCCCATTCAGCCGTTCCGGTATATACCTCAGCATTGAGGTAAATTTTTGCCAGAAGCGCTTTTCCTGCCCATTTTGACATACGACCATAGGTAGTAAGATCAACATTTTCTGACAATTTAGGCACTTCTTCTTCCAAAGAATTAACAATAAAATCATATACTTCCTTTCTTGATTTTGTTGGAGGTGTTGCATCGTCATCATCGAATCTGGTAACGATGGGCACATTTCCATATACATCAAGTAGAGTCCAGTAATAAAAACCTCTAAGCACTTTCAGTTCGGCAATAAAAGGAGCGGCAAAATCTGCTGTTACGGTACCGTTCTCAACTAAACCTTCAAATGTATAGACCAATCTATTACATGTACTCACGCCTCCATAGGCAAAACCCCAAACTCCACCGATTTCCGGATCTTCGAAGTTCCAAGAGTGAAGTTGTATTCTTCTCCAGTGACCTCCGTCATCCCAGTCCGGACCGCGGGTTGGTACGACTACGGCATCACTTGACACTTCCTGCAATGAAAGCGGGCCACCACTTGCGTAATTATACATACCTGTATAGGCACTACCAAGGGCAGAAATGAATTGAGCTTCATCCTGAAAGAAATTATCAGGGGTCACCTCGCTGTATATCTCTTCGTCAAGGTTGACACATGACTGGCTTAAACCCATCATGAACAACCCGACTAATAGTACTTTGGTGAATATTTTAATTTTTTTCATTTTCATTATTATTTAATTTCCTATACTAGAATCCCAGGCTAACACCGAATGCAAATGATCTTGCCAAAAACCAGGTATTTCTTCTGTCTATACCGGGAGCAAGTACATTACCACCATCTGTGTAGCGAACTTCAGGATCAGATCCTGTGTATTTCGTGATCACAAATAAATTGTTTGCGGTTCCGTACATGCGAATCTTGCTAAAGGCAGAATTTGAAGAAAGGTTGAAATTGTAACCTACACTCATGTTATCAAGCTTAAAATAAGAACCCTTTTCCACATGCAAGCTTGAGAATTTTCCATCTGAAGTATTGAGGTAAGTACCGTTCTCATTTTTCATGTCCAGGGCCGCTTCATTGGGATTGTAGGTGACGATTACATTAGGAACTGCGTAAAATCCAGTGTTTTGGTTAATAATGTCATGACCAAATATCCCTCTGAAAAAAATGCTCGCATCCCAGTTGCCGTATGTAAAGTTGTTTGCCCAACCCAATTCTACGCTTGGCATTCCATTTCCTATTACAGTTCTATCCAGGTTATCAATTTGACCATCTTCATTCAAATCTACGTGCATCCAATCACCAGTTGGTGAAATACCATCATACACAAGTCCCCACATTTGCCCGATTGGCCATCCTTCCTGAACCCGGATAGTAGGCGTATTATTCTGACCTGGAGATCCCATATTGGCAATATCCCTGATGCCATATTCAAATCCATTTACGGAATCAGAAAGACTCACGATATCATTTTTAAGATAGTTCGTAAACGTAAGGGTTGGTGTATAGGTGAAGTTTGCAGTACTGACTGCTCTCCAATTTAATAACAATTCTATACCAGAATTTTTAAGTGTGCCAACATTGGTCCATGTTCTGTCAAAAAGATTTGGTGGAACTGGAACTGCAAACTCCTGCAATAAATCATTGGTTTCACGTGAGTAATACTCAGCAGAACCATATATCTTATCGTTTAGCAGAGCGTAATCAACACCAAGGTTGAATTCCGCTTTCTTCTCCCATCTCAGGTCTGGATTGGCATTACTTACCGGGCCATATCCCGGTACATATCCACCGTTATAGAAAAAACTAGATCCAGGTCCATATCGCTCAATAGAAAGTAAGCTATGAGGAAGGTTGTTTCCCGTCACACCATATGAAGCTCTTAGCTTAAGGTTAGTTATTGAAGCACTATTGATATAATTGGCAAGTTCAACACCACCACTTATTCCTGGGAAGAAACCCCATTTATTGTTCTCTCCGAAACGGCTGGAACCTTCATATCGCCCACTGGCAGATAAGAAATAGGTGCCATTCCAGTTAAAGTTTACCCTTCCAAAAAAGGCACTGATCATGTTTGAATTTTTATAACTTCCTATATCGCCCAGCCCAGCAGGAAATTCAGATGCACCGGATAAATTGTTATAAGTAAATTGGTCAGTGATAAAATCTCCGCCACGGGCATTGAATCCTTCATAAATAAATTCCTGATAAGAATAACCTCCTACAGCTTCAATGCTACCATTACTCAAATCTCCATTCCATCTCAATGTTGATTCAAATAGTTGGTTGAATGCATCATCAATACTTCTTGATGCATTTCCATTTCTATCCATTCCACCCCAAAAAGACTGCTTGGAATTGTAGGAACCTCTTAGGAAACTTTCTGTTTGAATAGAGTAGGCGACATCAAATATCAGATTGTCAATGACTTCATAAGCAGCTTTTGCTGCGATGTTCACTCTATTATCTTTGCCATCATTGATGTTCTGCTCGAGAATGGCTACAGGGTTTTTATAGTCAAACTGTACGAGTTCGAAAAAACCACCATAGATATCATATGCGGGATCATCGTCCCTAACTGGAGCCGTAGGATTGTAAATAGTCGCAAACTTGAAGGCATCAGACTGACCATAATCAGCCTTTCTCCACGAAGCACCCATATTCATAGTCAAAGTAAGCCGGTTGTTAAGGGCTTTATGAGTCAGGTTCATACGGGTATTAATCGTTTGATTGCCGGTTTTCAACGCAATTCCTTCAATATCCCTAAAGTTTAGTGACATTCTATAGGTAGTACTTTTGCTTCCACCGGATACTGCCACGTTATGCACCTGGCTAATTCCAGTCTGAGTGATTTCTTCAAACCAGTTTGTGCTTGCGCCATAATCCTGACCTAAACCGATTTCGCTTGAGAGTTGTCGCCATTGGCTGGCATCCAATACAGGCTGAAAACGATAAGGAGATTCTGCAATGATAGAACCATTGTAATCTACTCGCATCACGCCTTCTTTTCCGCCTTTTGTGGTGACAAGGATTACACCGCTGGAACCCCTTGTTCCATAAATAGCAGCCGCTGATCCATCTTTCAAGACATCAATTGAAGCAATGTCGTTGGGATCCACATTGTCGAGTGAAGCACCAATAACTCCATCGATAACCACCAATGGCTGAGTACTCGCGCCCAAAGTAGATAATCCTCTTAAACGAATATCGAATCCGCCATTAGGATTGCCACCAGCTCTGGTAATGGTAAGTCCGGCTACTTTTCCCTGGATCAACTGAGCAGGATTTTGCACATTACCTACGTTAAAATCCTCTTCTTTCACACTTGCAACAGCCGAAGTGATTTCTTTCTTTTCCTGGGTACCGTACCCGACAACCACAACTTCAGAGAGCGCTGTAACGTCGGCTGTTAGACTTACATCGATCATAGATTGATTGCCAATTTCAACTTCATGGGAAACAAATCCCACAAATGAAAATAGTAAAACAGCATTTTCTTCTGAAAAAGTAAGCGAATACTTACCATCGAAGTCAGTAACTGTACCTGTTGTAGTGCCTTTTACCACAACATTTGCTCCGGGAATCCCTTCTCCGGTGTCTGCTTCTGTTACCGTTCCGGTAACAACTTTTTCCTGGCCAAATGATAAGGACACAGCAAAAAGCATAATCATCGTAATGAGTAGAAAATTACGCATAATAAATTAATTAGGGTTAAACATATATTAACTAGGTACAACAATTGAATGCGATTCAATTCCTATAATATCAAGGCACGGTGATATGTATGAATTAAAGTTGGGTACCGGCTGATGATTAGGTCTGAATAATATTCAAGTATTATGGTATGCATATTAACTATGTTTTTTACAATAATCAATAAAAAGACTTAAAATTCTTAATGCAATCGTTTGCGATAAGACATTTTTGAACGCAAATTTAACTGACTTATAAAAATCGGCCTATTTCACCCCAATACGATCTGCTAAAAAGGTGCCTTTTTTGGTGTGAAATTTCTGAATTAATAAGTAACATGTATTTCCACATCAATCGCTATTTGAGGTTGAATATAAAATGAGAATACATCGTGGAAAAAACTTCGACCAACTCCATTATTTTTACTTTTCTTGCTTGTAAATCGGAACGGTACTGCAAGGCTCACCATACATAATACTCGAAGCGTATGGCCTCAATAATCTGGTGAGCTCAACGTAGGCAGAGGTGGGAACATCGATCTTTCCACATCCTTTAATCACTACTTTTTTATCTTTATAATCCTTGGGATTTAGGATTTTTATAGCTCGTTTAAATAATTCATCTTCTAAAACAGATAAATCGCCATACACCATTGTTTTGGCTTTTGGTTCGATGTGCACTGCCAAAAGCATGTATGCCCAGGTAGGTATGATGGCGTCAACAGAACAAAAAATAGCCACATGCTTATCCTGATAGGCCGACCAGTCAGTTGATTTTAAAAAATCCCTGAACTCTTTTTCTTTTAATATTATACCCTGGAATAAATGGTCTTTCAGGTCAAAAACAGCTCGTGCTCCAGGCACATACAGATCCTCTAGGTTTATCGTGACGATTGAACTTTTTGCAACGCGATTTATGATTTCTTCTTCCACTTTCTATTCTTATTTTAATAACTCCTTAATAATTGCAGTGGTAACCTTTTCAATTGAAACAAACACACCAATGATAAAAATAATATTCAATTTCCATAAAACAGAAAAGGAACAATACGAAAGGAATTTTTTTCAATGAATCATTCTCTCATTCCATCATTAAACTAACTTCTTAGCGGAAGGTTTTTTTGCGATAAAATCTTTGAGGTAATAAGGCTCGAAATAAGCCAGGTCTTCAAATTTATTTTGTTGATATGCCTGCCATGCCAGGCTACCTATATGTTCGGCAGAGGGATGAATGTCTTCAATGAAAATAGCGTTGTCAGAATAGTCAAGCATGGGTTTGCACTTCAATGCCCCATTGCCGGCATAAATTATTTTATGGTCAGATAGTAAATTTGAAAAGGAGGATTCGTCAATGACTTTAGCCTCGGTGGGTTTTATAATGGACATATCATGTCGCGCTACCAAACAATAGACCTCCATCCTTCTGGCATCAATCATAGGGCAGATCAGTACTTCTTCGTACTGATTTTTAGCTATCCCATAGGCCATAGCTTCCAGCGTATTTATAGCGATTAATTTGGCCTCCAGTGCATAACAAATTCCTTTGGCTGAAGATGTTCCAATCCTCAATCCCGTGTAGGACCCGGGGCCTTTCGATATGGCCACTGCGTCAATAGCATCTATTTTCAAGCCACAGGTTTCAAACAAATATTTTATCGAAGGGGCAAGGTAGGCAGAATGTGATTTGTCTATATGCAGGTGCTGAGATGAAATAAGACGCCCATCTTCATGAATGGCAATGGAAGAGGTTAGGGTACTTGTTTCTATGCTTAATATTAATGCCATCTTTATTTTTCTTATTATTATAAATCCTTTCGAGTGAATTGTTAAACCTGATTATTGAAACTCAGTATTATTCTATAGAACTAATATCGGCCTTCGATAATAGCGCTCACTAAAACTTCCGAGGCTAAAATTACAAAGAAAAACCAACTATAAACTTAAGCATATGATTCTACATAAAATGTAATGTGTATGTATTGCTTTTAGGAATTGATACGAAATAACAATTCCTTAATAGGTTTGTGATCAACAAGCTGTTGCCTAATAATTTATGTTTGTTGTTGACATACCGATAACAAATCATATTGCTGAATTAATTTTCCACTGTGTAGACACCTTTTTGTTTTGATCAAAATAGTTGTCCAAAACTGATGCCCATAGGAAACATGCGTAAACCAGGTTTTTTCTCGAATAGAGCATAAATCCTAATCTGGGTTCTTCCTGAATCGAAAGGTTGAAATCTGTACCCTGCAATAGTGTAAACGAATTTCTGTTTCCCATAATAACTATCTTTTGAAGCAGCGAGATCAAAGGTCATTCCGGGTCCAATCTCAAAAAAATGCTTTTTGTATCCAACAGCTGCCGTCAGGTGAAATGGAAGGGTAAGATAATGGTCTGATACCGGAATAACGACAATTATGTCAGTCTCAATTCTATAGCCAATTCCAACTTTGGAAGAGAGCATCATGTACGGATTAAGCATAAAAATCCGTTCGTAATTGGCTGAAACTGTAGTTGCATCACCAAACAGATTGACAAGAAATGAATTTTTTGCCCTGGAATTAAAATTCTCAGGCCATTCGCTTGACTGACCGAATACAAATGACATAGTCATTAGAGGCAGGATGAAAAGGAACAAACAGGTCACTTTAATTTTCATTTCTACTTCATTCTTATCAAAATTTTCTCAGCACTTACATGCAACCCTACGTGATTGTTGCGGGCAGCTTGCTTTCTTACTGATATAAAAATAGCAAAATTTGCGAAGATTCAAATTGCAGACTTCCTTTCCCTGCCTCCCCGGCAAGGGAGCAACGAGCACACTGCAAAAGTATTTTTAGTTTTCGGCCACCTTCATGTCATGCGGCGACAAATAAATATTGCAGACTAGCTTGATAAATTTTACTAGAACTTTGATGCCACGAATTGGCATTGCAGCATATACGATGTTGAACTAAACCTCACTATCGTTCGGTAGTTTGTGCTATTTTCACCTAATTGAACATAGATATTTTCATTCTTTTTCTTAGTTGTATTGATGAGGGTTGTACCGCGTTTTTTCAACGTGTTGATATCTTAAAAAGGTTCACACAAAAAACGCAAAGGATTCACAAAGGACGTGTAGGAAGAATGAAATATTGAAAAGGTGCAAAAAAAAGGCTGGCCCATCACGAGCCAGCCTTTTTTATGTAGATACAACATTACTATTTAAGTGGCAATACTTTTGTGTCCAGATCATACTGAGTCATGGCATCTTCACGTTTCTTTGTAGTGGCCTGCCATTCAGGAAGAAGCTCATTAAGGAATTTTTTCTTTTCATTATTCAGCTTATCCATATCCAGGCCAATATAGGCTTGTGCTTTAGCTTTTGTGCTCACGTCTGCCAAAGGAATATTTCCTTTATGGCCTAGTTCGTAGGCAATACCCACAATTTTTAGTCTTGCCTCCTGAGCTTTTTCAATGCCAGAACCCAAAATCCGAAGGACCTCTACCGGAGCGTGGAAAGCAGCACCATGACCGGCAGCGGCATAATCCCATCTCCACTGGGCGTGGCGGATGTCGGTGAGCACATTTTTCATTTGAGCCTCCGTAGCGCCCAATTTCCAGGCAAATTCAGCTTCCAAATGGGTGGTGACCAGCAGATGCTCCAGATTTCCACGTATTTCGAGTACGCGATCCATATTGGCATAAACGCTGTTGGTCAGTTCTTCTTCGCTTTCCCGGTGACATACCTGGCAGCTGTTTGCGATATTATTTAATGGGCTCTGAATTTGGTGATCAGAATATTTCACTCCACCTTCAGATTTATATGGCATGTGGCAATCTGCACACGATACGCCACGTCTGGCATGAATACCTGTCTTGAATATTTCATATCCTGGATGCTGTGCTTTAAGCATGGGTGCTTTGCTTAGTGTATGTGTCCAATCGCTAAAGTTAATTTCATCATAATACGCCTCGACTTGTTCTACCGTCGTTCCTTTGTCCCAGGGGAATGTCAGGTAAGGAACACCTTCGAAAGGTTTTTTCTTATTAAAATAGTATTCTACGTGACACTGAGCACAAACGAGCGACCTCATTTCCTGGTGTGTGGCTTCGTTGATGTCTTTTCCTTGTCTTTCAAATGCTTCAACCAGGGCAGGCCTCGAGATCTGCAGGTCCATGGTTTTTTCGTTATGACAATCGGCACATCCGATCGGATTGGCAATTTCGGCTCCATGTCGAGACCATTTGCCCATATAAAATTCTTTTACGCCTATTTCATTCATTAACCTCGGTACATCAGGGCTTTTACACGTCCAGCAGGTGGAAGGCATCGGGCCATCTTCCGGTCCTGTCGGGCCACCGGTTCTCAGGGTTTTCTGAAGATCAGTTACCGCATACACGTGACCTTTTGGTTGATTATAGTCTTTTGCAAAACCGTACCCTGCCCATAGCACTACCAAATCAGGAAATTGCTCCAATTGGTCGATGTGTGCATTGCCATTATATTTGCTCACAAAAGACGTATCCCTCATTTTCATATAGGATTCATATTCTTTCGGGTAATTTTGTCCCCAAACTACATTTCTGGGTTCGAATTGCTCGATGTCTATTTTTTTCTGGTCTAAAAATTGAGCTTCTGTGCGCCTTTCCACGATCGTTGAGGTAAGTAAGCCAAGTGCAAAAACGATGACTGCAGTCAAGCTAAATAGTATCCAACCCAACCAGGGTTTGGACTGTACAGATTTTCTTATGGTATTCATAATATAGATAGTATTAATTGTTCGTATTTAGATTTCGTATAAATTCAGGAATTGCACTTTGTGGCAAAGGCACTCTGGCATTCGGTGTGGAGTTCAATCCTTTCACCCTGCCGTGTGGCACTTCCCTGTGGCAGTCCCAGCATAGTTTGCCCTCACCATGCATTTTGTCTTCCAGGGTCACACTAAGAAGCCCCACCTGTTCATTGACCTTTTGATGGCATCCCTGGCAGTTTTTTTGAACTACCTTCTGGCCGGCTTCATGCATTTTTATGACCTGGGGTTCCATTCTTAAGGTAAACATGGTAGCATGTCTCAATCCATCTTTAGCCTTGAAGTAATATTTATTCAATACATTGTTATGCGGCACGTGGCAATCATTGCACACTGCAACCTCCCTGTGGCTGCTATGTTGCCAGGTGGCATATTCAGAACGCATTACATGGCAATTCACGCATGTTTCCGGGTCATCCGATAAATAGGATACCGCATTGGAAACATAAAGGGCATAAATGAAAATCCCTGTAAAAAATGCAATCAGCAAATTCACATAAAAAAGCCAATATGCTGGTGGCCTAAGATAATTTAATGTTTTTTTCAACGCCATAATTGTCGTGTTATTCTTTAGCGGTGGTAAAAAATTGTGGTTTGAAATCAATCATTGCCCATGCCCATTTTTGCATTGCCGACTTGTCCCCACCACCTTTTATCGCTTCCATTGTTTCGGTGGCAAACATTTGAGAATATCCAAGGTTGAATTTCACTTCTTTGGTGAGTACCACGGTGTACACAAGGTCAATTTCTGTTCCTAGTGTGGAACCGAACGTTTCACCTGCTGTATCAAATGTTTTATAAATTTTTGCAGGACTGGCAAAGTAATGAAGGTTTGCCATCAAACTTGATTTCTGTCCTGTTTTGAATTTTGTCTTAAGATGTACATCGATCAGTCCTGAAGTAGTGCCTCCTACCTGACCATGACCATTACCTACATAAAAATAATCCATAAAACCATAGAACTTGTGATTCGTGCCATACAAAGGATTGAACGATTTGTCGCTGGTTTCTCCTCGTGCAGTTCCGGAAAGGTATTCAAATCCTAAAGTTATTGGCGTGATGTCAGTGCTTATTGTGCCGTGCAGGGCAAGCAACATCCCACTCACATCCGTTAGGCCTTTGTTTTTTCCTCCCTGATAATAAAATTCCCCATCAAGTTTTATTTGACCCAGATTTAAGTTTCCCAGGACACCATAGGTCTGACGGTTTGCGATGGTTGTGTCGGCAGCTTGCTGACCATCATTGTGGAAAAGTACGGAAACTTCTGTGTTGTCAAATTTTCTTGTCCACCATCCCAACAGCATGGTCTTATAGTTTTTTACACCGAAATAATCTGTTCCGGAAAGTTTTCCCGGTTCAAAGGGAATTTGCTGATTGTATCCGAAAGCAATATGGGTTTCGCAATTTTTTTCTGAGTCAGCTCTTGAGAAAAGAAGTGCATCATGACTTCTGCCTTGCTGAGCCCAGTCCAGATTGCCCAGGAACCGTGCATTGTTATAATTCAGTGCCTGACGCCCTACTTTAAAAGCATACATATCATTAAAAGAATATCTCGCCCAGGCCTCATACACATTTTGCAGGGTAGGATCTGTCTTGTAAATCTGATCCGTGCTTCCCCACATTCTGATGTCCTGCAACGCTATATTCAACCATATTTTGTCCTTTTTAAAGTCCATATAGAGCCTGGATCGCTGTTCAATAAAAAAAGCAGGATCCGCATCCGGAATCCTTAATTTTTTGAACCCATTTCGAAATTCAGCTCGTGGCCTAAGCTCCCCTGTCATGGTAAATTGTGCCAATACATCTGTTTGCGATAGCAACAACACCATTCCTATAGCTAATGCGTGGTTTAGTATTCGTTTTCTCATGTTTGTTTTTTTTAATTAAATGCTCGCTTTTTCACTCAGTTAGTCCTTAAAAATTATAATAAAAATCCACTAATGGAATTCACTACTTGTGTTAAAAATTGGTTCTGGCTACTATTATTGTGTAATTATGCTTCGTCCTGTTACCTTAAAAAATATACTTCAAAATAATTACAATCGAGACTGAAAACATTATGATTTGAATCATAAAGGCCTGCATTAGCCTTATAAATATATCATTTTTTTGTATTAATGGAATGTAAAGCAGTGGAATTATTTTTCCCAGATTGATGTAATGGAGTTTTGCCTGTATTGTAATGTTCTCCTGCCCTACATATACTGATGTATGATGGTAATTTGACATGAGGGAGCCATCAGGATGATTTGTATTTAAAAAACAATTTCTCACTATCCTCGGTTTTACAAATTACTGTTGACATAAACCCAATAAGGAAAATTTTGAAAAATATCATATACTTTGATGAGGTATGCATTTTATGCAATTGGGCCATAAGGTTTATCATCAGGCATGATAAAAAAGAAGCGTTTAGTTTTGCTGCCCTTCAGAGCGGTATCCTGGAAAAACAAATTTTACATACTAACGGTCTGGATATAATATATAATTCGGTCGTGTATCAGAGAGGAAAACAATTTTACACCAGATCGGATGCCGTATTAGAAATTTTAAAACAAATTGGTGGATTTTGGAGACTATTCTATGCGCTAAAAATTATTCCAAAACCAGCAAGGGATTGGCTTTATGAACTAATAGCCCGAAACAGATACCAGATATTTGGCAAAACGGATCAATGCATGATCTTGCCAAAAGGAAAGGAAATATAAAAAATTAAGCGGATTTCGAGATTTAGATAAAATCATGATGAAATTGAATATAATCAAGTGCGAATTGGATATAATTTAGTTGAGTTTATATAAAACCAAGATCAATTTGGATATATTTTATATGTAATGGTATAAAATCAAGAGTAGATTATAAAAAATCAAGACCATATTGGATAAAATCAAGATCAGTTGATATAAAATACGCTTGCTTATTATGTATTGTAAGCCTGAAGTACGGTTTCAATAAATTTATTGTTCCCTTCGTCAATCACCATACGTGAAGGATCGGCCTCAAACCACTCTACCGTTTTTTTAATGCCTCTTTTAAACGGAATCGTCGCATTGAATTCCGGAACGAAACGCTTGATTTTAGTATTGTCGAATATGGTACTTACGGCTTTGTCGCCAAGTAGATTTCCGCGCATCCATTCCCAATCAATGGTATCTGCTACATCGCAAATAAAATCGGACGCTATATGAACGGCATTGAGTTCAGCATTTGCCGCCTCAGCTACAGCTTCGTAAATCTGGTTCCAACTCAAAAGCTCATCAGATGTAATGTGGAAAGCATGGCCGATTGCTTGTTGGTGCCCAAGGAGGCCAACAAATGCCTGGGCAAAATCTATGGAATGAGTTATCGTCCAGAGTGAGGTGCCATCACCATGAATGATTACTTCTTTACCCCTCTTCAATCTGTCAATGATGGTATAATCTGTCCAGCTGCCAATGGCAACAGGAATAACCGTGTCGTAGGTATGTGACGGCCGAACGATCGTGATTGGGAATCCATTTTTTCGGTATGCATTATTTAACAGTTCTTCACAAGCGATTTTATCCCGGGAATAATCCCAATAAGGGTTATACAGCGGAGTTGATTCTGTGATCACCGGATGGCCGCCAACCTTCTGATACACTGAAGCGGAGCTGATGAAAATGTATTGATTTGTACGGCCGCTGAAAATTTCGATGTCTTGTTTTATGTCCTCGGGAGTAAAGGCAATAAAATTTACGACCACATCAAATTGCAACCCTTTAATTGCAGCCAATACCTGTTTCTTGTTTTTTATATCCGCTTGCAGAGAAGTAACCTCATAAGCCGTGTCGGCCTTTACTTTTCCTCTGTTTAGATGGTAAAGTTCAAATCCTTGTTGGGCTGCCAATCTTGAACAAGCGTTTGAAATATTTCCCGTTCCTCCGATAAATAAAACTTTCATAGTTTCTTTCTATTATAAAATAAGTCCTACAGGCTCAAAAATATGAACTAAAAACGGAATTCACACTGTTGAGTCCACTCACTGTTTGAAAATTTAAACAATCCCATCAGTGTTTCAGGATTGTGAATGTAAAGGGTAGTTTGAATATAAAAAATATTATATTGCCCGTACTAAACACTTAATCCCAAATCGATGAAAAAAGCATTGTTGACAATTGCCGTTCTTTTTTATTCCATATTCAATCTGCAAGCACAAGATGTGAAGACCGGACAACTTACCGTGCATGCCAATGAAGGAAAAACCACCATCAGCAAACACATTTACGGACATTTTAGTGAGCATCTCGGCAGGTGTATATACGGAGGAATTTGGGTAGGTGAAGACTCGGAAGTTCCGAATATCCAGGGCTACCGAAAAGATGTTTTTGACGCACTGAAAAAATTAAATATTCCAAATTTGCGATGGCCAGGTGGTTGTTTTGCTGATGAGTATCATTGGAAAGATGGTCTGGGCCCCAGGGAGAACAGGCCGGAGATGATCAATACACATTGGGGCGGAGTGGTAGAAGATAATAGTTTTGGAACCCATGAATTTTTGGATTTCTGTGCGCTATTGGAAACAGAGCCTTATATCTGTGGCAATGTCGGCAGCGGATCGGTAGAAGAAATGTCGGAATGGGTGGAATACATCAATTTCGAAGGCAAAAGCCCTATGGCTGACCTGCGACGTGAAAATGGAAAAGAAGATACCTGGGGAGTAAAATACTGGGGTGTTGGCAACGAAAGCTGGGGTTGTGGCGGGAATATGACTCCCGAATATTATGCCAATGAATACCGCAGATATGCCACCTATGCCAGAAACTATGGCAAGAATAGATTGTATAAAGTTGCCGGAGGGGCCAACTCCTGGGACTTGAACTGGACGGAAGTGTTGATGAAAAATATTCCCAATAGAATGATGGATGGCATTTCGCTGCATTATTATACCGTGCCCAACACCTGGAGCAAAAAAGGCTCGGCTACTGAGTTTGATGAAAAAGATTATTTCATCACCTTAAAAAAAGCAGGCCGAATGGAGGAACTCATCTCCCAACACAGCACAATAATGGATAAATACGACAAGGATAAAAGAATTGGATTGATCGTAGATGAGTGGGGCACCTGGTATGACGTAGAACCCGGTACAAATCCCGGTTTTCTGTATCAGCAGAATTCGATACGCGATGCCCTGTCTGCAGGGATGACCTTAAATATTTTTAACAACCATGCAGACCGTGTGAAAATGGCCAACATCGCTCAAACCGTAAACGTGCTTCAGGCCGTAATATTGACCGATAAAACAAGAATGGTGCTGACACCTACTTATCATGTATATGATTTATATCAACCACACATGGAAGCATTATTATTGCCTTATCATTTGGAAAGCCCCGACTATAAAATCAAGGATGATGCACAACCTGCTGTTTCAGCTTCTTGCTCCCGGTCAGATGACGGAACGATAAATATCACGTTAGTGAATATTGATCCTTCCAACTCCCTTCAGCTCCTTTGCAATGTCGTTGGCAAGGAGACTAAAAAGGTAAGCGGAAGAGTGATTACCGCAAGAAACATCAATGAGCACAATACTTTTGACGATCCC
>JAUUZS010000294.1 GCA_030589835.1 Cyclobacteriaceae bacterium | reverse complement strand
TATTAGCAGATATTTATTTTAAGGTTGGCAAATATTCCAAATCCGAAAATTTGATCAAAAGTGAGTTGGCAAGGGTGAAAAACATTTATGGAAGGGACACGAAAAACGTGATGCCTTTGCTTGTTACCCTTGGATCACTGAAACTGGAGCAGGGAGATTATACGGAAGCTGAGCGATTGGCCAGGGAAGCCTTATCCCTTTCCCAGACCATTTATGGACAGAATTCAAGCCGGTCTATTCCTGCCACGATGCTTCTGGCAAAAATCAGCAGCACTTTTGGTGATTTCGAAAATTCATTAATACATCTTGAGGATGCCAAGGCATTGCTGGCAGAAAAATTGGGAATAGACCACATCTGGATGTCGGAAATTTTTTCCAGGATAGGAACCAATATGTTGTCAAATGCTGATAACCCACAAGAGATCGAAGCGCTTTTTAATGATGCAAAGGACATCATAATTGATAAATTGGACGATCAAAGTCCTCACTATGCTGATTTATTAATGAAATTGGCATATGCAAAAATTGCGCAGAAAGAATATCCTCAAGCTTTCCATTATTTGCTTGATGCAGAGGCTATTTGGATTTCAAAGGCCGGGAGAAGAAATAATATTAATGCATCAGAAATATACGTTTTATTAGGTGATGTATATTATATGCTTAAAAATTTCCTTCAGGCTGAAGAATATTATGTGAAAGCAAAAAAACTGTACGAAAAATATTTCAGTATCAATCATCCCGAATATGTGAAGGTATTGGCCAAGCTCAGCCGGGTAGAATATATGTTGGGAAATGAAAAGGAAGCATTGATGCTGATTGAAGAGGTGACAGATAACTATGGTAATTTCATCAAATATTTTTTCCCAACACTTAGTGAAAGGGAAAAAGCAAAATTTTGGAATAAAATCAGGGAGGATTTTGAATATTATAATACCATCGTGCTCAAACAAATAAAGGCCTCTGACGATAAGAAAGTAGGCAAGCTTTTTAATAATGCGCTGAATACCAAAGCCTTACTTCTCAATTCTTCTATTAAGATGAGGCAAAATATATTGAATAGTGGTGATACCATACTGGTTAAGCAATATGAGAATTGGCTGGTAAGTAAAGAAATCTTATCCGAGGCACTTTCTATGAGTATTGATCAACTGGCTGAACATGAGGTTAACCTGGATTCTTTAATTAAAGAAACAGAATTATTAGAGAAACAATTGAGCGCACAATCAGATGTGTTTTCTTCGGCTACCACCCAGCTTCACATCACCTGGGAAAATATAAAATCTGTTCTGAAGAAAAACGAAGTAGCTATTGAAATGATGAAATTCAGGCATTTCGATCATGTATTTACCGATTCGGTCATATATATGGCACTTATCATTAAAAATAATAAAAGAAGTGACCGGCCAGAAGTTACAGTTCTGGGTAATGGGAGAGATTTGGAGAATAAATTTTTTAAATATTATAAGAATATGATTATATATAAAATGGATGATTCATTTTCTTATGATAACTTCTGGAGGCCTATAGAAGAAAAGGCGGGCAAAAATGCCACCATATATTTTTCTCCCGATGGGGTGTACACACAAATGAACCTCGAAGCCATTTCGTTGGGGAAAGGAAAATATGTAATGGATAATTCTAATATTACCCTGGTTAGCAACACTAAGGATTTGTATATAAAATCCCTGAAAAAGAAAAAATCCAGCTCTGAAAATAAAGCCTTAATCTTCGGTGATCCTGAATTTTATGTTTCCATTGATCCTAAACCACAACCAGGCCGAAGCATCATACAATCTTTGCCCGGAACCGAAAAAGAAGTGAAAACGCTTTCTCAATTGCTAAAGGAAAATGGATGGGAAGCTGATATTTATATTCGAGGTGATGCTAGTGAGGAGGAAGTGAAAAACCTGCATAGCCCAAAGGTTTTTCATATTGCCACCCATGGATTTTATACCCCTGAAATTACGATGGATCATAACATTGAAATGGCCAAAATCAACGATGCTGATGCCATGAAAAATCCGTTACTCAGATCCGGGCTCATGCTCAAAGGAGCCGGGGATGTGCTAGCAAAAACCACCTTCAATTACAATGTTGAAAGCGGTATATTAACCGCCTACGAAGCGATGAATCTCGATCTGGATTATACCGATCTTGTTGTGCTGAGTGCATGCGAGACTGGGGTAGGAGATGTTTCGTCTGGTGAGGGGGTTTATGGCCTTCAACGCGCTTTTTTGGTGGCAGGAGCCAAAACCTTGATCATGAGTATGTTTAAGGTATCGGACGAGGCCACTAATGAGTTGATGGTTAATTTTTATACCAATTGGATGTCAACAGGTGAAATGCGTCGTTCGTTCGTCCAAGCAAAAAAAGAACTTCGAAATAAATATCCTGAACCGATTTATTGGGGGGCTTTTGTGATGTTTGGCCTGGAATAGACATTAGCAATAATCAATTTTTTTCTTATCCTGAGTTTGACTATAGGTAGAAATGCAATTGGACATGAACCGATAACCAGGTTTTTTTGATGCCGGAGAATTAGGCCCATTTATAAATTATGGGTAAATTTCCCCTGACTTGCTCGCCAGAAAGGTGGCAGTACGCTCTATTTTGCAATTGAACTGAGGTTATTACTTAGATTGGTATATACTTATGAAAAACCTTTTCACTTGTTGAAAGTTATCATAGACTAAATTCGATTTAATGATCACTATTATAGTAGGAACCAACAGAAAAGACTCGGTGTCAAGGCAAATAGCTGTACAATATGCAGAAACCCTAGGCGGGGAAGGAGAAGAAATTGCACTTCTTGATTTGCGTGAATTACCAAAAGATTTTGTTTATTCTGCCCTTTATGAAAATGCAGGAAAAAATGAGCAATTCAACAGGGCGAGAGATTTGATGAATAAATCCCATAAGTTTGTTTTCGTAATTCCTGAGTATAACGGATCCTTTCCTGGCGTATTGAAGGCCTTTATTGATGGCCTGGACCGGGCAAAAGCATTGACGGATAAAAAATGTGCCTTGATAGGAATATCAGCTGGCGATCAGGGCGCCGGACTCGCCCTTAGTCACTTTACTGATATCCTCAATTATTGTGGCACCAATGTGCTTGCTTATCGGTTGCGACTTCCAAACATTGATGGTCTTATGACAGACAAAAAGCTCTCCGATAAAATGTATTTATCAAAAATCAATAAACAAGCTAAAAAGTTGCTTGCTTTTTAGTCGACATTATCGTGTAAAAACTTATTGTTCCCCAGGATTTGATTATCATCATTGAGGTTGTACCTGGAGATATTTTTTTCTGATGAATGCGGTATAACCTGCAAATTGATATTTCTTCTGATATAAGCAGGAGTATCCCATTTTTCCCTATAATCTTCAGGTCGATCGTGATTGGAATTTTTCAATCCCTTTAATTTTTCTACCCGGTCTTTTGATTGCTTTTGCAAAGAATACCTTTTCGAATCAAGGTTGTTCTCCACAGTTTCCTTAATCTCATATTCCTCTTCCTGTTCCAGGCCTATTTTTTCCAATAGGTTATCGTCTAAACCAACAGAATGCCTGCTAAATGCCTCTTCAGTCTCTGAGGTTTGTGCAGGGTTTTCGAAATTGTATTTCTTCTTATCGTCAAAAAGGTGTTGTTGACTTTTTTGTGAGGCGTCAACTTTTGTGCTATTGGTAAAGATATCAAATTGCCCTTGTGTTTCTTTAACCGGCTTGTTAGATTCGAGATGGATCACAGTTGGTTTTTTGCTCTGTACCGCTTCTGATTGTTGCTCGAAACCAGTAGCTAATACCGTAACTCTGATGCTTGCACCTATATCGGGATCAATACCATGACCAAATATCACCTCAGCTTCTTCACCTGCCATTTCAGTAATGTAGTCAGTGATTTCGGTAAGCTCATCCATTTGTAGTTCATCTTGTTCCCCGGAAATAATGGACAGCAAAACCTTTTGTGCTCCATGAATATCTTTTTCATTTAGCAGGGGAGAGGCCAATGCTTCTTCAGCAGCTCTTCTGGCCCTGTTTTCACCCTCTGTTGTCGACGACCCCATTACTGCAGAGCCTGAATTGCTCATTACTGTTTTCACATCCTGGAAATCGACATTTACATATCCGGGTACGGTAATGATTTCGGCAATTCCTTTAGCTGCAGTAGTCAATACATTATCCGCTTGGGCAAAGGCATTGCTTATTGGTAAATTTCCAAAAATTTCCCTCAATTTGTCATTTAGAATTACTAATACCGTATCACAACATGATTTGAGCTCATTGATTCCTTCCTCGGCCTGTTTCATTTTCTTTTTCCCTTCAAAGCCAAATGGAGCTGTTACGATTCCAACAGTGAGAATGCCAAGTTCCTGGGCGACTTTTGCGATTACCGGGGCAGCACCCGTACCGGTTCCTCCTCCCATTCCAGCAGTGATAAATAGCATTTTTGTATCATCGCTCAATAGATTCCTAATATCTTCTTTGCTTTCAAGGGCGGCATTCATGCCTTTTTCTGGGCTGGCTCCGGCACCCAATCCTTCTGTTAGGTGAATGCCAATTTGAATTCTGTTTGGTACAGGACTGGTCATTAATGCTTGCGCATCAGTATTGCAAATAATAAAATCTACATCTTTAATTCCCATGTCAAACATGTGGTTCACGGCATTGCTGCCACCGCCACCTACCCCAATTACTTTTATAATCGACTTATGATGTTTGGGGATGTCGAATGAATATGTGTTATCGTTCATGACTAAAACAGTTAAATTCCGGTATTTCAGTATTATTTAGTAATCTTCTTTATTGTCTATATCGTCTATAAGCAGACCTTTCGTTTTAGCGATGATTTTCTTGAAAATATCGCTGCCACTTTCACGTTTTTCTCTTTTATGGTTGTAAGCCTCAGAATTTTCCATGTACTTGTTTTCACGGTCATCAATGGCTCTGAACCCACAAAGCACCAGACCTACTGCTGTAGCGTACATGGGTGATTTAACGGCTTCAACTTTGCTTTTGCCCAGGTGCTCATTAGGATACCCGATTCGGGCGTCCATGCCCGTCATGTATTCAAATAGTTGCTTTAAGCCCTGTAATTGTGCTCCACCACCGGTAATCACAATGCCACCTGCCAACTTTGACTGGAAACCTGAAGTGATGATTTCAGAGTGAATTAATTCGATAATTTCCTGCATTCTGGCCTCGATGATGTGCGCAAGATTTTTAAGTGAAATTTCCTTTGGTGCCCTGTCCCGAAGTCCGGGAATGGATACAATATCATTCGGGCATGCTTCTTCAGCAATCGCTTTTCCAAACGAATTCTTCAATCTTTCAGCTTGGTGTTGCATTACCATGCACCCTTGTTTTATATCATCAGTTATGATATTTCCACCCAATGGAATAACTGCAGTATGCCGAATGATATTTTCATAAAAAATCGCGATATCTGTTGTGCCTCCACCAATATCAACCAGGCAAACCCCAGCCTCTTTTTCTTCATCACTCAGCACAGATAAACTGGAGGCCAGAGGCTCAAGAATAAGATTTTCTATTTCAAGGCCGGAGCGTTGCACACATTTATTAATGTTGTTAATGGCGTTTGTTTGTGCGGTAATCACATGAAAATCTGCCTCCAATTTGATGCCTGACATGCCAATGGGATCTTTAATGCCATCTTCATAATCGACATAATAATCCTGGGGCAGCGCATGGATGATTTCACTTCCCGGTGGAATTACAATTCGGTGCATATCGTCCGTTATGCGCTTAATGTCTTCGATGGTTATCTCATCTTCAGTAGAATTTCTTGTGATGCTTCCATGCTGAATAGAGCTCCTAATGTGCTGACCTGCTATGCCAACATTTGTTAC
>JAUUZS010000196.1 GCA_030589835.1 Cyclobacteriaceae bacterium | reverse complement strand
TTTGTCAATAGATTGAATGTATTTGTCTTTACACGATACAGTCCAATGGGAGAAAAAGATTTTTACGAACCCCGTGTTGATGGCCGCTATTATAAACAAAATGATTCCTACCTAATATTTTCAAGATTTTCCACCGATGATCGAAAGAAAATTGCACTAAGTGGGGATTTTAGGATCGGCAGTGAATTTTCTGTGTTTAAGCAAAAATATTTTGGATTTGAGATAACACCTCGTTTCCGAATGAATGACAAACTCAATTTCGCGCTAGGGGTCGAATACTCGCAAAGAAAGAATAACCTCGGATATATTACAGATTTCGGGGAAGATTCGGTTTATTTCGGCATGCGCCAATCCCCGACCTGGGTTTATGTATTAAATGCAAATTACATTTTTACCAACAAAATATCTTTAGGTTTTGACCTTCGACATTATTGGTCGCGCGTTAAGTACGACGACAGGTACTTTTTCTTAAATGAAGATGGCTCATTAAGTGAAGTTGATCGTGATTTCCAGGAGGAAGATATCAATTATAATGCCTTTACCATTGATATGGTATTCAAATGGAATTTTGCTCCTGGAAGCTGGCTTACTGCGGTTTGGAAAAATACCGTCGATGCAGATGGCGAAATGATCAACAATTATTTCGACAATGTAGATAGTATGTTTAAGCAAAGCCAGCTAAACTCCATATCACTTAAGCTACTCTATTACATCGATTATCAGCAAGTGACAAATGCCTTTAGTAAACACTAAGCGGACACTTGGCATTTTTCATTAAAAGCAAATAGTGCTTAGCACTAAAAGCTGTAATCCCTTTGCGTCATCTAGCGTAAATATTCATTTATCTAAACGGGGCAGAATAAAATTGGGTTAAAATCTCATACTCTCCAGATGTTAAGTTATTAGCAAGTAGAGCTCTATTTTACCGAAAGATAAAAGAGCAAGCATACCAGAAATAGGTCACGATAAAAGCCCCCTAAGCATCCGTGTTTCGTGGAACACGGAATATATAATGACACCATTTGTTTTGCCCCTCAGTTTTTATCGTTAAATTATTGGTAAATTTCGATGCATGAAGATATTATTAACCGGTGCAAACGGATATATTGGAAAAAGATTATTGCCTATCCTGGTGAATTTAGGACATGAAGTAGTCTGCTGCGTGAGGGACAAAAACCGCATGACCATTCATGATGAGTTTGAAAATAAGGTTCAAATTATTGAGGTAGATTTCCTGAAATTCAACACCCTGGAAAGTATTCCTACAGATATTGACGGTGCTTTTTACCTGATCCATTCCATGTCATCAAATGCAAAAAATTTTGAAGACCTGGAATCCCTGACAGCATATAATTTTCGTGAGAAAATAGAAAAAACAAATGTCAGGCATGTGATATATCTTGGAGGTATAGTCAATGAAATCAGCCTTTCGAAGCACCTGAGTTCGCGAAAAATGGTCGAAACCATTTTGTCAAAAGGGAGCTACTCCTTTACTGCCTTAAACGCCGGGATCATCCTGGGCTCAGGAAGTGCTTCTTTTGAAATAATCCGTGATCTGGTAGAAAAATTACCGTTGATGATTGCCCCAAAATGGTTGATGACGAAATCTCAACCCATTGCACTTCGAAACGTGATTCAATTTCTGTCGAGGTCATTATTTAATGAATATACGTATAATAAGCGCTTTGACATTGGTGGACCGGATGTATTAACCTACCGGGAAATGCTAATCAAATTTGCTGAGATCAGGCAGCTGAAACGATGGATAATCATATTGCCATGGATGAATCCCAAGCTATCAACTTACTGGTTATATTTTGTGACTTCTACCTCATACCGATTGGCTATAAATCTGGTAAATAGCATGAAGGTGCCAATTATTTGTCAGGAAAATGAACTGGCAAAAGTTCTGGACATTGAATTTCTGGATTATAACACCGCCATAGAAAATGCGTTTCTCAGAATTCAGCAAAACATGGTCATCTCAAGCTGGATGGATTCTTTGGTGAGTGGACGGATTGATACGTCCTTATCAAAATACATTCAGGTGCCGAGCTTCGGCTGTTATACGGATATCAAAAAAAGAAAAATATCCGGTGCAGAAAACGTAATCAAAAATATATGGTCAATTGGGGGAAATACAGGTTGGTACTACGCCGACTGGCTTTGGAGGTTGCGCGGTTTTCTGGATAGATTGGTAGGTGGAGTAGGCTCTAGAAGAGGACGAACAAACCCTGATTCTATTAATCCTGGTGATGCTTTAGATTTCTGGAGAGTATTACTGGCAGACCGTGAAAAAAGAAGATTACTCCTGTTTGCCGAAATGAAACTCCCCGGAGAAGCGTGGCTTGAATTCAGAATTGACGATGACAATTATTTGCATCAAAAGGCAACATTCCGCCCCAGGGGAATACTGGGGAGGATATATTGGTACATACTATTGCCTTTCCATTTTTTTATTTTTAATGGTATGATTGACAACGTAGCAAATAGATAGCAGCACAGCATGATTTCTATGTTGCAGGCTTCAGGATTCGTTCTATGTTCAGAGCAAGAAATATATCGCTGAGGCTATTCTATTTTTTGAACTTTTAATTCATGGAAGAAAATATCATAATTGGGCACGTCAAACTCAAAACCTGTAACATTCATCTTGTTGTCATGCTGAAACTGAATGTTTCCAAAATCAAACCAGGCATGTATTTTATCCCACTTTATCTCCCAGGTATCGTAATGCCAATGCTTAAGTGTGGCAGATAAGTCAGGGGCATTTTCAAATTTCAGACGCATCTGATCCCTTTCTACGATTATGTAAATAGGCCCGTGCATATTTGTATGGTAAATGCCGGCATAATTACTGAGTTTGAAAGATGGTTTAGTGTCAGCAATCCTTGCTTCTTTCTGAGCTTCAATATTCAACTCAATACCACTTTTCTTGCCATTATTTTTCAAGGCCTCTGCCGACCAATCACGCTTATCTTTTTCAATGAATGCATTGACAATATATTTTCGCAACGGCGTGGCAATGCTTTTCATGGTATTGGTAAGAATAACGATTCCCAATTCCAATTCGGGCACCAAGGCTACCTGGGAGTACATCCCATCATAACCGCCACCGTGAGTAATCAGCCTATTTCCATAGTAGTCACTGGTTCCCCAACCAAGACCATATCCTCTGAAAAGAGTCCCCGGATTATCTTTTTTAGCCCCTAAACTTACCGTGTAATTGTTATGAGGAGTCCAGAGTTTGTTTTGAATGGAAGGATCTAGAATGGTATCATTTTGCCATATCCCATTATTCAACTGAAAAATCAACCATCGTGACATATCTTCAGCAGAAGAAATGATGCCTCCGGCGGCACCCATATTATCCCAGTTTACCCACTCTATAGGTTGGTTTATACCCTTAACAGGTTTATGCGGCGAAGCATAGTTTCCTTTCGATTTCAGCTCATCGGTAGAAGCGATGGTCCTGTTCATTCCCAATGGCTGTAAAAACTTGTCTTGTATAAACTGATCCCATGAAACGCCGGATACCTCTTTGATCACCTCTCCAGCAGTGATGAACATCAGGTTTGAATATCCATACCCATCCCTGAAGCTATATTTCTGTGGCACATATTTTATTCTACCCACAACCTCCCTTGACGAAAAATTTGACTTATACCAGATCACGTCCCCGCTATAGGTTCCCAAGCCTAGTCTATGACTCAACAAATCAGCAACCGTGGCTTCTTGTGAGGCATAACTGTCATACAATTTGAACTCAGGAAGATATTGTTGCACCTTATCATTTAGATGCATCTTCCCTTCTCCCTGCAACACGCCAATGGCCGAAGAAATAAATGCCTTTGTATTGGATGCAATGGCAAAAAGGGTTTGTTCATCAACAAGCTCCTTCCCTCCTGCTTTCAAGGTTCCGTATCCGCGACTTGAAAACACTTCTCCATCTTTTACAATAGCTACAGACATGCCGGGAATACCCCAATCCTTTCTGGCTTTTTCAATATATTTTTCAATTTCCTTTAAATCAGCCTGGGAAAAACCGTATTGCTGAAAAAAGAAGAACGGTATAAAGAGTAAAATTCTATAAAGTTTCATGCTGTAAGATTTGCTTCTACACTAATTTTGAGAATAAAACACAAATCTAATCATCGCAGGCAATTCTCTCGGATTTCTGCTTAGTTTTGTTTTGTCAAATGGCTTCAATTGAAAATATTAATTGTCTAACATTCAATTAAAAAATCCCTTCAATACAATGTTTAAAAAGATACTTTCCTCCATCATTTTTATCTTGGTATTTTCAGTATTATACCTGCTTTTTAAGACCCTTGCCTTTACATCAAAACAAATAAATTATAAGCCGATAGAAAAGATTGAAATCAGAGATTCTGCAATTCACCATCTATCCAGTGCCATAAAAATCCAAACCATTTCGCCTGAGAACCCTCTTGATTTTGATTCGTTGCAGTTTACAAAATTTTCACATTTCATTTCCCATACCTATCCGTTAATAGAAGAGATTCTGGTAAAAAAGACGATCAATCAATTCAGTTATTTATACCGATGGCATGGAACAAACGATCATCTTAAACCTGTCGTTCTTGTTGCCCATTATGATGCGATTCCTGTGCCTGAAGAGGAGCTGATAAAATGGACATATCCACCTTTTTCCGGTGAAATTGCCGATGGTATATTGTGGGGTCGGGGCACCATGGATAACAAAGTTAGTATAATAGGAATATTAGAAGCTGTAGAGCATTTGCTTTCCAGAGGATTTAAACCAGAAAGGACCATCTATCTGGCTTTTGGTCATGATAAAGAAATTGCAGGACAACTCGGTGCACAGTCCATCGTGAACTTTTTAAAGCAGGAAGGGGTTCATGCTGATTTTGTATTGGTCGAGGGATTAACCATTACCAGGGGGTTGGTGCCCGGAGTGCTGACAGATGTGGCCCAGATTGGCATCGCCGAAAAGGGATTTGTGGCTTTGTCCTTATCTGTAACCTTGAATGACAGAAACCCTTCAATGTCAAATGATGAAACTGCTAAAAAGGTGATTACAAATGCTATCGCCCGATTAGAGCACAATCCTTTCCCTGTTGAAATCACCCCTCCCATTCAGCAATTTCTGGAACATGCCGGTCCTGAAATGCGTTTTCAGGACAAGCTGATTTTCGCTAACAGTACGCTATTCAGGTCTGAGATATTAGGCACTTATCAAAAAACAAGCATTGGGCGAACTCTGGTACAAACCACCCGGTTGCCTACGCCAATTAAGAATGAGACAAAAGACGAGGAGTTCTCCACAACTGCACATGCCACCATCAACTTCAACATTTTTCCGAGCATGACCATCGAACAACTCATAGAGGAGGTACGCACCACAATTAATAGTGAGAACATAGTAATTACATTACAGGATACATATTGGGAGGCAAGCAGCGTTTCCAGCACAACGTCACCATCCTATGCGCTCATCAGCAAGTCCATAAAAGAAATATTCCCAAACCTTATCACTGTACCAAATTTAGTGATTGATGCAACTGATGGAAGATATTATGAAGACATCAGCAAAAATGTATATCGGTTTCTGCCCATTAGATTGCATCCCGATAATATCACCACAGTGCAAGGAATCGATGAGCATATCAGTGTTTTGGAGTTTGAAGATGCCATCCGATTCTATACCCAATTGATAAGGACTAGCAGTTTGTAAAGATTTATGTTAAGCGGAGACAAACATAAATGCGATTTGATTGTTATAATTTAATTAAATTATTTTTATTGTATTTTTTTAATTCTAGATAACAATCCTACACAAATTACAAAATGAAAAAATTAATAGTTGTTACACTACTGTTTATTGCATCACAGGATGTATTTGCTCAAATAGAAATCTCTCCTTTCGGAGGATGGCATTGGACCGGGAAAATTCCGGTATACCGGCAAGATCTTAAAGTTACTGACAAAGGGAACTATGGTATCCGTGGCGGAGTAACCGTCAGGGATCAAATGGTGGTAGAATTTGAATGGAATCATACTGATAATGCCGCTGAATATTATAGTTATGATCTAGGCAGTGGATTGCCAGATTATACGGATCGTGTGTCTACAAATATGAACATGAATTATTATATGCTCGGACTTGTTTATGAAACGACTTACGATGAGACAGTGATCCCTTATGGGCTGATAAATTTCGGCTGGTTAAATGTAAAGGCCGAAACTATTGGCTCCCCTAGCAATGATTGGTTTACTGCTGGCTTTGGAGGAGGAATAAAGTATTTTATGTCTGACAAAGTCGGAATACGATTACAGGCTCGCTTATTATTGCCAATGCAATTTGCATCCATTGGTTTTGGGTGTGGAATTGGCACTGGTGGCGGTGGATGCGGAACAGGCGTAAGCGCCTATACCAATATTATTCAGGGCGACTTTACCGGCGGTATCATTCTAAAAATTGGCGGATAATAATTCAAAACGACTACCTGGAGGCGGTACATAAACTCAAGAGTCTGAGCTAGAAAGTTCGAGTTCAAGCCTGCCTGTCCGGTAGGCAGGGCTCGTAAAATCCGAAAAATGTGAGTTTACACATGTAAATGATCATTTTGAGGATGAACATAACGCAGAAATCGGACTTTATAGGCGGACACTACCTAACTACTAACTTGGGAGGCCTATGGTCTCCCATTTTTATTTCACATCAAACCAATCTTTAATTTCAAGTTTCAGATCT
This sequence comes from Cyclobacteriaceae bacterium, assembly GCA_030589835.1. The sequence goes on along the minus strand of JAUUZS010000196.1, from coordinate 784 downwards.
TTCTCTTTGGTTTTGTGAAAAAACTCATTGACTTCTATGGCATAATTATAATCCTCCATCCATTCATGAGCATGAATGGAAACCTCTTTGATGGCATCAAGAATGATGTCCAGTTCTTCATCTGTCATCGTGGGGTGGATGGACAATCGAACCCAACCTGGTTTTTCTGATAAGTCTCCCTTATTTATTTTTTCAGTAATTCTATGTGAAGTATCCCGATCCATATTCAATAGAAAATGACCGTAAGTGCCTGCACAAGAACAACCTCCGCGCACCTGGATCCCATACCTGTCGTTCAACAATTTTACAATCAAGTTGTGATGCAGGTCTTTGATATAAAAGGAGAACACGCCGATTCTTGTCAAATCATTATCCCCAAGAATATGCAACCCATCAATTTGCCGAAGGCTATTAAAGGCCTTCTTTATTAATTCCGCCTCTCGTTCATGAATGTTTTCCACACCCATTCGCTCTTTCAACTGTATACTTAAGGCTGTCTTGATCGCCTGTAAAAATCCCGGAGTACCTCCATCCTCCCTCAATTCAATATCATCAAGATAGGAATGCTCACCCCAGGGATTTGTCCAAAGGACAGTTCCCCCACCGGGGTGATCGGGAATTCGGTTTTTATATAAGCTTTTACAAAATATCAATACCCCTGAGCTGCCCGGGCCGCCCAAAAATTTGTGGGGTGAAAAAAAGACGGCATCCAGCTTTTGCTCCTTTTTTGGTGGGTGCATATCCATCTTCATATAAGGGGCAGAAGCCGCAAAATCTACAAAAC
>JAUUZS010000231.1 GCA_030589835.1 Cyclobacteriaceae bacterium | reverse complement strand
TTAGGATCCTGTTTTTTAACATACGTGAACTGGTCTCATAAATCGCTAAGGCGCAATAACGCTAAGATTCCCCGATGTCATTCCGTATCTGTGCTACTTCCAGTAAATGATTAAGCACTAAGGAATCGCGAAGCAATAATATTTGTCGCCAGGTTTGGTTCCTGGTTTGCCGCCACCTCCGGCAGCAATGATCACATATTGTTTTCCGTCTACTTCGTATGTGGCGGGTGTGGCATACCCGCCTGCATCCATTTGGTATTCCCATAACATTTCTCCTGATTCTTTATCGAAGGCTCTAAATCGTTCGTCCATGGTCGCTCCGATAAATACCAAGCCACCTTTTGTGACTGCCGGCCCACCCATATTGAAGGTGCCGGTAGGGGGAAGGCCCCGCGCCTCCAATTCAGGATAGGTGCCTAGCGGAATTTGCCAACTGATTTCGCCCTTATTCAAATCTATGGAAGTAAGTGTCGCCCATGGTCGTTTATTGCCCGGGAATCCTTCAGGATCTTTTAATACCCTGTGTCCAGTGGCAACATATGGGATTTGGCTTGAAAAACTCAGTTTTATCTTTTCGATATCGATTGGATTGTCTTTGCCTTCTTCCCATAAAAAAGCGATTACCGCATCTTTCTCATCATCTGAAAAGGTCGGGAATTTCGGCATTTGCCCTTTACCTTCATTCAATACCTGATAAATATCTTCTTTACTTCGTTCATCACGAATCTTTTTTAGATTTTCGAGTGAAGGGGATCCTGGATTTTTCGGGTTCGAATAGCCATGACACACCGAGCAAATGCTTCGGTAAAGAAGTTTGCCAAAATCATATTGAGTGATGTTTTTTCTGGGGTTTGATTTTATCATCGAAATCCATTCTGCCTCGTTGCTGCAATTGACAATAAGCTGATGGTTTTCCGGATCAAAAGCTGCACCACCCCAATCCGTGCCACCATTGAACTGAGGCAAGGTGATGGAACCCTCGAGGCTTGGTGGAATAAAAATATCTCCTAACCTCATGTTTTTAACCTGATCCCATATATTTTCTGTTGCCTCGGTATATAGATCCGTAAATACGTTTTTGGTAAAAGATTGCTGTCAGTACACGAGGGTTTATTGTGGAAAAGGCTGTGTTGTCCAGGTTTCTTCACCGGGGATATCAGATTGAGGAACAGGCCGTTCTTCAATGGGGAATATCGGTTCGCCCGTTTCCCTGTCCAAAATAAAAAGGTGTCCCATTTTAGTTGGCTGCGCCACAGCGTCAATTGTTTTTCCGTCTTTACGAATGGTGACAAGGTTTGGCTGACAAGGGATGTCATAATCCCAAAGGTCGTGATGCACCACCTGGTAATGCCAAATACGTTCCCCGGTTTCAGCATTGAGTGCCAGGATGCAATTCCCAAACAAATTTTGACCTGGGCGGTCGCCACCCCAATGGTCATAGGTGGGAGACCCCGTGCCACAGAAAACAATACCCCGTTCATGATCGACGGTAAATCCGCCCCACGAATTCGCTCCACCCGCACGTTTCCAGGCATCAGGTGGCCAAGTCTCATAACCAAACTCACCGGGGTGTGGGATCGTATGAAAAATCCATTCCATCTCACCGGTTTTCACATTGTATGCCCTGATATGCCCGGGAGCTGCAGGGGATGGCCCTTCACTCAGCGTAGAACCCAATACAATCAAATCCTTATAAATGATACCCGGAGTTGCAGCCGTCACCCACAAAAAACCTACATCCCTTCCAAGCCCTTCATACAGATCAACGCGCCCGGAATCAGCGAAAGACTCAATCAGGGTTCCATATTTGGGATTTAGGCAATACAAATATGATCCGGCCACATAAAATAAGCGCTCCTGCATTCCGTCAGACCAATAGGTCACACCCCTGTTTACGCCGGATGCGCTTTCGCCGTCATAAGGATCAAATTTCCAAAGCTCATCACCACTTGCCGCATCAAGTGCAACTACTTTTAAGCCGGGGGAAGTGATGAACATTTTGCTCCCAACGATGATCGGATTGCATTCAATCGTTGTCCGTGGGGATTTCCTCATATCGCCAGTGTTGTACGTCCAGGCGAGCTGTAGGTTCTTTACATTTTTTTTATTGATCTGATTTAAGGCAGAATATTTAGTGCCTTTGCTATCTCCACTGTAAACTTCCCAATTTAGGTGTTCCTGATCTGGCGAACTGCATGTGCTAAATAATAAAAAGCTTCCCAGCAGTAAAAAGAGGATGTATAAATGGGACTTGCGATACGGATGGATATGCTGATATGCTTCTATAACATTTTTCATTTTTAGGTTTTGGTTTTGCTAAAAATAAAAAGATTATTCCACTCCGAAAAATAAGCCTTCAAAATGTAGGAATAAATAATGGAATATAGGAATAAGGGAAAAGGTGAAGGGTGAAAGTAAAAAGGTGAAAGGAGAAAGGGAAAATGGAAGAATGGAATGGTGGAAAATAGAATGGTGGAAAATAGAATGGTGGGAAATGGGAATAGTGGAAGAATGGAAAAGGGAAAATGGAATGGTGGAAAAAAGAAAAATGAAATATTGGATTCGTGGAAAATGGAAATACTGGAAAAATAGAAAAGGGAAGTTGGCTTGCGAGTTAGGTATGCGAGTTTGGCTGAACTATTGAGATCAGAAATGCATTAACTAATTCAGCTTGGCGCTACATTAATTTTAATAACAGTGCAGAGTAGAACTCCTATTCTCCCACAAATCAGACAGATTAGAGCTTTGATTTGCTTTATTTTTTAATGAGCAGATATCAGCTATTGATTTGATAACAAGTGATCTACTTCTTTTATCAGGAATTTTTTTGATTTTACGCCCATATATCGATTTACCTCTTTCCCGTTGTTAAACAAAACTAAGGTAGGGATATTGCGTATTTTGAATTTTTGAGCCAACTGCTGCTGATTATCGACATTGACTTTGCCAATGGTCACCTTATCGCTTTCAGTTTCAGCAACATCATTCAGTACGGGAGTCATCATTTTGCAGGGGCCGCACCACGGGGCCCAAAAATCCACCAATACAATCCCTGACTTTATTTGAGGTTTAAAATTCTTATTGTTAAGGGTTTTTATATTCGCACTTTCTGGAACATCTGGCGTGTTCTTCATTTTTTTATAATTGTAGGCGATATACAATATAATAATTGCAAGAAAAGCCAAAACGATGATTGCTGTTGTGGACATAGTATTTTTAGTTATTCCGTTCTACTTTGAGGGATTCCAATGGATTATGCTTATGTTTTCTGTCTTTGATTACAAGCGGGGTAACCGGGGCTTTAGATTTTGAATTGAAGATCATATCATGCCCCAGGCATAGTCCCAGCATAATATTTAGCTCGGTATCATTTTCATCAAGAAATTCTGCCTGGCCGGCAGGATTGCAGGAAGTGCCCTTATATCCGGGTAGGAGTTCATTGAATTTTACCCGACCTAATTTGCAATGTGCACTTTCAACTTCTAATCCATTTTCCCTAAACACATTTTTAAGCCTTTCGGTCTGTTTGTTAAAAGAAATGCAATTGGCGATCCCGATTTTTTTTATTCCTGCTTCTTTACAATAGGCGATAATTTCATCTACCCGGTCAACCTTTGGGTTTAGAGAATCTTCTGCAACCTTCATTACCTCTTTATCCTCTGCGCTATAAAGTACTGTGTAGTCTTTGTTTTCCATTATTCCGATAATATATTTTTAATTTTCACTATTTATCTCCTCAAAATATTCTATTAAAGAGTAATTATTTTTTAAACAGCCGGAGAATCCTCCAGAGAGATTATACACCTTCTCAAACCCCGCTAAATACAGATAGTAAATCGCATAGGCCGATTGAATACTTCCATTGCAAACCGCAATGATATCTTTGTTTTTGTCAATGTTTTTAAGCTCTTCCGACAATTCCTTAATATCAATATTTAAGCTGTTTTTAATCCTGCTTTTCCCAAAAGCCTCTTTATCTCTAAAATCGATCACGATTGGTTTTTCAGAATCCCCGTCTTCGATCTTAGCCAATAAGTCCGTGCGGTTTATCATCCTGAATTTCCGATCAAGGGTTTTAAGAAACGAATCTGCTCTTTCTATCATGATACTTAATTTTATTCGCTATTTTACAATCCCGGTATCCTGGGAATGCGTTTCAATTTTGAATTGATAAAGTACATTCCCCAAGCCTTCTTTAACCAATGTCCTACGATAGGGAGCATGAACATGGTTTCTTTTTTTGTCGTACGGGATACATATGCTGCCCCATTTCCAGTGTCCATGACACAAATTATGCTTACCTTATCGACATAACTTTTTGATTTTCCTGATCCAATGATCTGATGGTGAACATTATAACTCGCCACATCCGCCATGATCTCTGCTATATGACCTTGTTTTGCTGCCCATGCGGGTCCAAGGATGTGTGCCGCATCCCCTATGGCAAATACATCAGGATATCCTTCTACCTGGCAGGTCGGTAATGTTTTTATAAATCCGGCTTCGTTGAGCGGCAATCCCGAATCCTCGAATAATGCTTGCCCTGCCCCCCCGGCTATAAAAATGGTCAGATCACTCTTTAAATTTTTATCCCCTTCAAAATGTATTTCACCTTTAGAGAATCCCGTAATTTTTTTCCCGACATGCTTACGGATTTTAAAATGATCAAGAAACGTATCTAATTTATTATAGGCTTTTAAACCCATTCTGACTCCGGGTTTGGCCATTGGCGCAAAAAAGTTGAGCTCAAATGAATTGAGTACTCCTTTTTTCTTCAAGTATGTGCTGATGTTAAAAAGGAGCTCGAAAGCCGGCCCGCCTCTGACTACTGAACCTGTAGAGTCTTTGGGATTTCCACTAAACCCAACGGCAATTTTCCCTTCTCCTTTAGTGATCAGATTATCCAGCTCTTCTCCTATTGCTACGGATTGTTCTGGAGAGCCACATATTGATAAGGTATTTTCCGCACCTTTATATTTTATTTTATTCATTCCCAGCGAAATGAATAGATAATCATAAGTCAACTCATGATTAGTGAGTTTAATGCTTCGCTTGACTACATCTATTTTTTCAACCTTATCTATGATAAGATCAAACCCGTGTTTTTGCTGCAGCTTTGCCAGGCTTAATTTGCAATCATCAAAACTCACTCCTTTTACCGGTACCCAAATCGAGATAGGATAAATAAACAAATAATCCCTATCGGATACCAATGTCACGTGATATCCTTTTTCTTTCAGTTTAATCGCAGCTTCCACACCTGCAAATCCTCCACCTAAGACTAGTATATGTTGCATCGTATATCTAAATTATGTTATAATCATTTTTTTATGTAAAAGCTCAATTTATGTTTGAGCAGGCTCTTAGTGAGCAATTTTTGAAATGCTGAGCGTATTTGATTTTAATGAACCCTTCAAATATTCTTCAATAAGCTGGCCAGGGGTATTGATGTCAACACCTATAAATAAATTGATTTTTGTTTCTGTAAAGTAATTTATAGATTTCCTGTCGATGCTATGAACAATCAGATCCGTAATTTCATACTGTGATGCCAGCAAGGTAAAATCGCTCGTTTTTTTTTGTGAAGGAATTTCTATTATACCTCTAACCTTATCATTTTCATCAATTTCATAGATATGGTACGAAGTGCTTGCATTAAACTCCTTACTCAGAAAATCTCCTTCAATGGGAATGCCGATCTTGTTCATTGCTTTAGATTTTAATATTTATGCAAAACTATTACCAGGAACAAGAATGTGCAATTAGAACAGGTTGAATGATATATGGTAAATAACTGAATTATGGCAGGAATAATTCTACCATATGTCAGGTGCAAACACATAAAAGTCAGCGCCCTTGCGTTTATAGCTATAAAACAGGGCATCAAATGATGACCGTAAAACCAGCATAGGATGTTTTTTATGAATTATGAGCAAATTGTGAGTTGTCGGAAGCGAAGTAAACCGATGTTCCCAACGAGGCCTCAATTCGTTTTACATGAGTGAATTGATCGTCTAATTCATTCAGGAAGTTTGCTTTGAAATGTCGGTAGTCACTTTTTTCGAGATATTCCAAAAAGCGGGCAAAGGCGGGTGTGTGTCCATAATAATCATTAATCACCACATATTCTTTTGACACCCTTTTCATTTCCTTCAGCATTATTCTGCGTGTATCTTCCTTGACGCCATGCAAGACGAATGAGGCCGTAACAATATCGAATGAATCATCCTCGAATTCTGACAAATTTTCAGCATTACCTACGCTGAAGGTGATCGCATTTTTATAGCGTTCATTTGCCTGGTGTATCATTTTTTTTGCAAAGTCAACACCATGGACATGTGCCGCGCCGTTTTCCTTAAATAGCGCCGCCCAGGCACCCGGGCCGGTACCGATATCCAATACGTTTTTCCCTTCCAAATTTATTTCACTCGATACATTGTGTATGGCGCTCTTAAAACCTTTTTTTACATGGCGATCCAGGGAGCTGTAAATTGGAGCGATGAGGTTGAATATACTTTTTGCTCTTTTGTGAGGGTTTTTGCTGAAGATCATGCGTAATCAATTTTTTTTTGCAATAATACTGCTCTTGAAATATTGTGCGTGTGATATCAAATACAAAGGATGCCTTTCGATGTCATTACAATACAAATTATCATATTCGAAAGTGTGCCAGCTAAATAGTGTCTGTCTATAAAGTCCGATTTCTGCGTTATGTTCATCCTCAAAATGATCATTTACAAACGTAAACTCACATTTTTCGGATTTCACAAGCCCTGCCTACCGGACAGGCAGGCTTGAACTCGAACTTTCTAGCTCAGACACTTGAGTT
>JAUUZS010000439.1 GCA_030589835.1 Cyclobacteriaceae bacterium | reverse complement strand
TGGGCAGACGCAGAACTTTTGGCCTATGGTTCTTTATTGCTCGACAAAAATATCGTGAGGATGTCGGGCCAGGATGTAAAACGCGGTACATTCTCACACCGGCATTCCATGGTTTTTGATGCGGAAACAAATCAGCCCCATAGCTTTCTTGACCACATAGAAAAAGGGCAGGAGGAATTTAAAATATACAATTCACTCTTATCTGAGTTTGGCGTGCTGGGATTTGAATATGGCTATGCCATGGCAGCGCCAAATGCCCTGGTGATTTGGGAAGCGCAATTTGGCGATTTTGTTAATGGCGCCCAGGTATTGATCGATCAATTTGTAACCAGTGCAGGCACTAAATGGCAGCGAATGAATGGAATTGTGATGCTATTGCCTCACGGATATGAAGGTCAAGGGCCTGAACATTCCAGTGCCAGGCCTGAGCGGTTCCTGGAACTCGCGGCAGATTATAATATGGTGGTCGCCAATATAACTACCCCGGCCAATTTCTTCCACCTCTTGCGAAGACAAATGACGTGGAATTTCAGGAAACCATGTATCGTAATGGCGCCGAAATCATTATTGCGACATACTGAAGTAGTATCTCCATTGGAGGATTTTACCAAAGGTAGTTTTAAGGAAATATTGGATGATGCGTATGCAGATCCGAAAAAGGTGAAAAAAATATTGTTCTGCTCCGGGAAGATATATTTTGATTTGTTGCATGAACAAAGAAAATCTAAAAGGAAAGATGTAGCCATCGTAAGGGTTGAGCAATTGTTCCCTTTTCCTGAAAATCAAATTGTGGATATCCGGGATAAATATGGTAAAGATGCCAAGGCCTTGTGGGTGCAGGAAGAACCTGAAAATATGGGAGCATGGACTTACATCCTCAGGAAGTATCGACACAAAGTAGAAGAGGGTATTTTCAGACCACCAAGTGCTTCCCCGGCAACCGGGTACAGCAAAATACATCAAGAGGAGCAACAAGAAATTGTAAATAAAGCATTCGCCGATTAAAAATAAACATACAATGAGTTTTGAAATAAAAATACCAAGTGTTGGGGAATCCATTGCTGAAGTTACACTTGCACAATGGCTTGTCGAGGATGGAACTTATGTTGAAATGGATGACCCGATATGTGAATTGGAATCTGAAAAGGCCACCTTTGAACTCACAGCAGAAGTTTCAGGTATATTGCAGCACAAAGCTGCGGAAGGAGCCGTCTTAGATATTGGTGCATTGGCCGGGACGGTAGACGAAAATGCCCCAAAGGGAAACACAAACCCAGAAGCAGTCAAAGCTGAAGTAGTGGAGGCCAGTGCCAACTCGGATGATGAAATAAAAAGGACGGGCAAGGTTTTGGAAATGATAGTCCCCACAGTTGGCGAATCCATAACAGAAGTGGTGATTGCAGGATGGTCAAAGGAAGATGGGGATTTTGTGGAAATGGACGAAGTGATTGCTGAGATAGAATCAGATAAAGCGACTTTTGAACTTACTGCCGAAGCCCAGGGGTTTCTGACCATAATCGCTAAAGAAGGCGAAACACTGGAGATAGGAGGTTTACTCTGCAAAATTGATCTGGCAGAAGGAGAGTTAAAAACGGGTGTGGAGAAATCTGCTGTTGAATCCGCAGCTCCTCCATTATCAGATCATTATGCATCAGGTCATCCTTCTCCTGCAGCAGTAAAAATCCTGGATGAAAAAGGAATTAGTCCTCAACAGGTAAAAGGAACCGGTGTTGATGGCAGGATTACAAAAGAGGATGCCATGAAAGCTCAAAAGGTTCAGGAAAAAACGGCTGTCAAATCAGCTCCGGAGGCATCTGCTAAAGCAGCACCTGTGCTAGTGACCGGAGGCAACCGGGATCAGAGACGGGAGAAGATGACCACCTTGAGAAAGACCATTTCCCGACGATTGGTATCTGTAAAAAATGAAACTGCTATGCTCACAACCTTCAATGAGGTGAATATGCAGCCGATCATGGATATCCGATCGAAATACAAAGAAAAATTTAAGGAGAAGTATGAAATAGGCCTGGGATTCATGTCTTTTTTCACCAAAGCCTGCTGTACGGCACTACAAGAATGGCCGGCAGTAAATGCGCAGCTGGATGGAGATGAAATCATTTATAGTGATTTCTGTGATGTATCTATCGCAGTTTCTGCTCCAAAAGGACTGGTTGTTCCCGTGGTAAGAAATGCCGAATCGATGAGCTTTGAACAAGTCGAAAAGGAAATTCTACGCCTGGCAGTAAGGGCAAGAGAGGGAAAGCTGAGTATTGATGAAATGCAGGGAGGAACCTTTACCATCACCAATGGTGGCGTGTTCGGATCCATGATGTCCACGCCGATAATCAATGCACCGCAATCTGCCATATTGGGTATGCACAATATCGTGCAACGCCCTGTGGCTGAGAATGGTGAAGTCGTCATCCGGCCCATGATGTACATTGCCCTTTCCTACGATCATCGGATTGTTGATGGTCGGGAATCAGTAAGCTTTCTTGTGCGGGCAAAAGAGTTATTGGAGGATCCGACACGGCTGCTTTTGGGAGTGTAGGAATTTTAAAATTTAATCATTCTATCATTTAGGCATTTAATCATTATATAATAAAATGAAATACGATGTAACTGTAATTGGATCTGGCCCCGGGGGGTATGTGGCAGCAATTCGCTGTGCGCAATTGGGAATGAAAACTGCCTTGGTCGAAAAGTACAACACCCTTGGCGGCACATGTCTCAATGTTGGCTGTATCCCATCGAAAGCTTTATTGGATTCATCAGAACATTTTTATAACGCTAAAAATCATTTCAAAGAACACGGCATCGAATTGACCAACCTAAAGGTCAATTTGAAACAGATGATCGCACGAAAAAATGATGTGGTCACCCAAACTGTTGGAGGGATCGATTATTTGATGAAGAAAAATAAGATTGATGTTTTTCATGGATTAGGCTCATTTGTCGACCAACATACCATTACTGTAAAAGGGGATAAAAAAGAACAAAAAATAGCCACGGATAAGGTAATCATAGCCACCGGATCGAAACCCTCCTTTCTTCCATTTATCAAAATGGATAAAAAACGGGTGATCACCAGCACTGAAGCATTGCAATTAAAAACTGTTCCTAAGCACATGATTGTTATTGGTGGAGGGGTCATTGGTGTAGAGTTGGGATCAGTATATGCCCGTCTTGGAGCCAAAGTTTCAGTTGTTGAATTCCTGGATAACCTAATCCCAACTATGGATAAAACAATGGGCAAGGAATTGCAGAAAGTACTAAAGAAAAGTGGGTTTGATTTATATCTAAAACATAAAGTAACTGCTGTAGAAGCCAAAGGATCGAATGTAAAGGTTACCGCTGAAAACAGTAAAGGAGAATCGATCGTGCTGGATGGAGATTATTGTTTGGTATCTATAGGCAGAAAACCTTTTACTGATGGACTAGGATTAAAAAATGCAGGAGTAAAGGTCAATGATCATGGACAGATTGAAGTAAATGATCATTTAGTAAGCAGTGTGCCAAACATTTATGCGATTGGAGATGTGATAAAAGGAGCCATGCTGGCACATAAAGCTGAAGAAGAGGGGGTGTTTGTGGCTGAAACAATAGCAGGCCAGAAGCCACATATCAACTATTTGTTGATTCCCGGTGTGGTGTATACCTGGCCGGAAGTAGCGGCAGTCGGCTATACAGAGGCTCAGCTAAAAGAAAATGGAACGCCCTATAAGTCTGGTTCATTTCCATTCAAGGCTTCCGGCAGGGCCCGGGCCAGCATGGATATCGATGGAATGGTTAAGGTGCTGGCACATAAAGAAAGCGATGAGATTCTGGGTGTGCATATGATCGGTCCGCGTGCTGCAGACATGATTGCAGAAGCTGTAGTGGCCATGGAATACAGGGCCAGTGCCGAAGATATTTCACGCATGTCACATGCACATCCGACTTTTACCGAGGCCTTTAAGGAGGCATGTCTTGCCGCTACCGATAATCGGGCTATACATATTTGACGAGCTATCTGAAATAAAAAGGAAGAGGTTCATTGTCCATAAAGCTAGCATTTGTTCAGGATGTTAGAGATCGATTTTGCCTCGCCGACAAGGTGGGCGAAACGCAGAGATCGGACATTATGGACGGAACCTACTGCATTATGGGTTTAATTATAATGCTTCTTTCATTATCCTTTCTTCCCTCCGTTTGCGTCTTAATTCCTGTTTTTCATTTTCTTTGGCCTGGATCATTTCAGGGGTAGTTTTCCATCGTTCGTGCATCCAGACCCATTGATCAGGGTATTTTTTTATTTGCTTTTCG
>JAUUZS010000085.1 GCA_030589835.1 Cyclobacteriaceae bacterium | reverse complement strand
TCGTTCCACCAATTGTATTCCGGGACACCCAGGCCCGGCACTGCCTTCGACTCGTAATTCAGCTGATCTATTTTTTGTTGCAGTGACATGCGGCTCAGAAGATCTTCTGCCCTTTCCTCAAAAGAAAGTGCTGGATCTTGAAATGAATACTCATATTGTACCGAAGAAGTACAGGATCCAATAAGAATAATTGCCAGGAAAACTAATATTAGCTTTTTCATAAGTAACAGGGTGTTAATGGGTTATTTGATAAATATAAAGTTCAATACCGAATATAAAAACAATTCAAAAAACATGATCATACCTTATAGTCAAATTTACTATAAAGTAATTGATTTAGGCTTAAAAGATATCGTATATTTATGTGAAGTTAGCGATTTTAAAAGCAGTCCACCGTACTTTCTTTTGCGTTATTATAAAGGATTAAAAAGTTTTCAACAACTTATCAAATACTAACTTCCTATTCATGTATTGTCCACCAAGTTTCCGGGATGATCAATATCACAGATCTTTTATCCCCTAGAATCGATCCAATTAAACCCAAATCGCGAATAGCATCCATTGGTATTCCAATGCTGATATTGGAGATCATTGTCATTGATTGTTTCAATCAAACTCTAGCCATTATGAAGTTTGCAATCCTGTCTGAGTATTGTAAATTGCTTTTATAAATTGTGTTTTAAAACTCAATGCAGTTATTCTGAATTACATTCAAGAATAAATTTTATCAAGATGGAGAGGAGAAAATTTATACAAATTGCCGGAAGCAATGTCATACTCATTTCAAGCGGCGCCGGCTTGGCTGGCTGTAGTGATTCCGCAAAAAATAATCGTGCGCAGGAATTGAAAAATGCTCATCTGGAAGAATTGAAAAAAGCCAGGGAGAATGAATTGAGAAATTGGGCAAAAGCAGCCTTCAATCGCTTTGAGGAGATCTGGGATTTTAATGATTTCTGGAAAAGAGGCAATACATTTGATGCCAGTTTGACATTTGTGGATGCTGTCCAGCAACAATGGCCCAATGATCCGGAGGTTAAAGCCATGCAGGTCACGGTCAAAAATATGTTGGAAGAGAACCTTGCTTTCTTTAATCGTTTTGATCCCGGAGGACTTTGGGCTGATGATTTTGGCTGGTGGGGACTGATGGCACTTAATGCCCGCAAGCATTTGTTAATGATGAATGAAAAAGAGCTGGCGGAGAAGTTTCTGACCCTTTCTACTGATCTATGTTGGGAGTACAAAAAGAAAACCGCCTATGACCATGCTACAACGGCTAAACCTGTGCCACACGGTTGCAGCAATGGAGATGCCAATGGTCAACACAAAGGAGTGAAAAATACCGTTACCAATGTGTTGCTATTCCTGCTCTCTTCACGCATTTATCGTGTTACACTGCAAGAAAACATTCCCGATAATGATAAGTACCTCAATATGGCTTATCGCCAATGGCTTTGGTTTGAAAAGTGGTTTGATTTGGAAGAATATAAATATCTGAAAAGGGTGTCCCCTTCTGCGGCATTGGTGCAGGAGCGCCCCATGGCTATTTTTGAAGGTTCAGGGTATCAGGACAAGGTGCATCCTCCCTGGGCAGAAGGCTGGGTTTGGACGGGTGATCAGGGCATGCTGATTGGCGCCCTCACCGATATGCTGGCTGTGAAGAATGAATTGGCAGCATGGATAGACAGAAATGATTTAGACACAGCATTTAAGGTTCCGATTTTTGAAAATAAAATACGCCGGCTGATTGCCCGGATTGGAGGGGGCATCAAAGCAGCACTGATAAGCGACAAGGACAATATTATTCGTGAAGCTCCCTGCTATTCAAGTTTTGGCCCAAACCATGGCAATGACTATCTGGCCGGTCGAGGCATCATGATGCGCTACATTGGAGCCGAAGAAGAAAAAGCGTTGCTTGGTATTGACTTAAGTAAAAATATTAATGCGACAATAAATGCACTTTGGAAAACAAGAAATACGGCTAACGACCAATTTCAGCCTGAGTTCACCACTCCTGAAAATGACAAGCTGTACATAGAGCAGTTCCGAAACCTATGGGGACTGGCAGACGATATCCGTGAGTGGGACGTCAAAAAAATGAAAGAGCAAAACAAATTTGGCGTTTGTCAGTCTGTTGGGCTGGATGCACTTGGCGCGGCAATTAGATCGCTGTAAAAATACCCTGCACAATTGCATTGTCTCCGGTTTATTTGTCATGAAACTGTGCTAATATCTTCGTTGTCTAATTCCATTGGCATCAATAACAGTCAATGTTTTTCTGAACTCAAACTCACTGGGAAATTCTCATTTGCAAGCAATTTCATCAAATCAGGCAGTTTTTTTTGGTGGTGAGAACAACATGCCGTCTTTTATGCAATTCTGAATATATGAGAATGCAGCATGTAGGGATTCAACACTCAAATGCGGGTAGTTTTCAAGAAGTTGGCTTTCAGTCCAACCCTGCGCTAATAGTCCAATAATATGTTCAACAGATAAACGTGTTCCTTTAATGGTTGGCTTTCCTAAAAGCACATTCTTTTCAGACACTATGTAGGTTCTCCAATTTTCCATATCTAAAAATACGAATTATTTTTATTATTGTTAATCTCCTACTCCGAGTGTCCTGGTGCGCTTTTGCAAAGCGTACCAATTATCAGAGCAATTAAAAAGGCCAGAACAGGCAATACGATTCGATTTCGCCTACAGCAAGCATACAATGTGTGCCTACCTGTACAAAAAACCAACATCAGCATTCTTCCAAAGTTCTTTGTTTGGCTTTGGCCTCATTACTAATTTCAATGTCCCCCCCTTCGGCAGGTCTTCATGCGAAAACCATGGAATTTCCATGTCGGCGCCATTGAACTGCGCTGACTTGATGTACTTGTTTAAGTCTGAATAGTTTTAATCAATCATCACACAGGATACCATTGAAGTAAAATTTATTTATTTTAATTCGATTAAAAATCCATTAGTTTAGCAAAATATTTAATGGAAGCATGAGCACTAAATATTATTCAAATGTTGTAGTGCATTGACTATCACGATGAAATTACCGTACTTTACATTATGGAACGGCAAGTGAACATTCATATTGAGAAGATGCCAGAAGGTTTATACCTGGCAACTTCAGATAACTTACAAGGATTAATTGCTCAGGGGAGAACGATTACTGAAACTCTTGAGATAGCCAGAGATGTTGCAAAGAAGTTGATTGAGGCCCAAGATGGGGAGGATCAATTGATCAAACTAACTGAATTTGGTGACAGTTTTGATTATCCGCTGGTAGTTGGACTTTGATGGGCAGGCTCGCAGGTTTTAGCTACCGCGAAATCATTAGAAAACTTAAAAAGTTTGGATTTCAATTTGCCAGGCAAGCAGCTGGCAGTCATGAAATCTGGCACAATCCCCTAACCAACAAATTTACTACGATACCGAATCATCGGGGAGATATGCCTGAAGGCACCTTGAGAGCAATACTCCATCAAGCAGATATAGCACCTAATGACTTCTTAAAAGTGTAAACGCACATCCGTCCAATCGCAATTACATAACGAACCCGAAATCTTATCTTAGATTTGAAATGCGAGAATTACCCAGGCCTAGCCATGCAATTCCTAGCACGCATACAATGCGAGCCTACCTGTACAAAAAACCAATATCAGCATTCTTCCAAAGCGCTTTGTTTGGCTTTGGCCCCATGACTAAACTAAGCTTCCCTCCTTTCAGCAGGTCTTCATGGGAAAACCATGGAATTTCCATGTCGACGCCATTGAACTGCGCTGATTGAATATACTTGTTAAGGTCTGAGGAATTTTGAGCCACAACGGTAAATTGATTTCCATTGGGTAAATCAATCGATACTTCTTCAAACACAGGGCTACCGATGGTGTACCAGGGAATTCCGGGGGTAATCGGATAAAATCCCATCATAGAGAATGCCACAAAAGCCGTCATGCCTCCACCATCTTCATCGCCCGGGATACCGAAGATATTGTCTTTGTACCACACGTCCATCAGGAAGCGTATGCGCTTTTGCGTTTTCCATGGGGAATCCGTGAGATTATACATATATGGAATATGAAAACTCGGCTCATTTCCCATAGAATATTGACCAACTAATCCTGTAGCATCTGCAAACTTTGCCCAAAACTGAAACTTCCACATGCCCAATGATTCCCTGAATAGGTTGTCGAGGTTTGCTTCAAAACCAGACCTCCCTCCCATCAATTCAATCAAATCAGGGATATCCTGCTGTACTTGCCACGCAAAGGTATAGCCATTATTTTCGTCATAATAATCACGTCCTCCCGGGCCTCCGTCAAATTTAGGATCAATATCTATCCAGTTGCCTTTGGCATCTTTTGGCCACATCAATTTTTCCTCTGCATTATAGAGGTTTCTATAGTTCTTTGATTTAGGTAGGAATAGCTCATAGTCACTTTCTTTTCCCAGTTCCTTCGCCATCTGTGCCAATGCCCAATGGTCATAGCTATGGCTGAGTGTAATCGCCACTGCCTGCCGTTTTTCAAAAGAATGAACCAGTCTTACAGTTTCCTCTTCTCCAGGATGTAGGGCAGGGTAATACCCATGTTCATGATAAAAAGAATCCAGGCTGCATGTCTGGCCGTTTCGCCATGGCAGCATGGTCGCAGAAGTGGCATTTTTGCGCATTCCTTCATAAGCTTTCTCATGGTCAAAATCACGAATTCCTTTTCTCCAGGCATCTAAAAATACAATGGTAGAATGAAATCCGTTCATTGCAGGGTCATCCCCATAAGTCAATGGGAACTGCGGCATCCATCCACTTTGAGTATACATGTCTACATAGGATCGGAGCATATCCCTTTGCTGCTCAGGCTCTAAGATCATCCTCAATGGATGGTGTGCTAAATAGGTATCCCAGACCCAATCATCCACATAAAAAGGGTTTTCAGATTCGTGTATCTGATGATCATAGGCAGAGTAATATTGTCCACCTTCATTGATGTCAATCATGCGTTCGTAGGTGCGGTAAAGCGAGGTGTAAAAAGTTCTGCGCTGTGCTTCAGTGCCGCCCTTAACATTGATCTGGTTCATCCGCTTTTCCCATTCCCGCTTTCCATTTGCTTTTAGTGCATCGAAATCCCATTCCGGAATTTCCTTTTCAAGATTTTCCTTTGCCTTTTCTATACTTATAAATGAAAATCCGTATTTGAAGGAAGCAACATTATCTGTAGGGAGATTGCATGAAAGCCAGGCATAATTGGCTTTTCTCTTCTGATCTTTCAAGGTAATTCCGTACCCTTCTCCCGTGCCGGTTTCTCCATTCTCACTAATCACTCCATATACAAAAGCTTTCATCCCCTCAAATTCTTCCACCCCTTCCAGGATGTTACCATTTATGGTAAACGAAGATCCTTCATGAAAAGTAGAAAACAGAAATGTCCCTTCATCATCGCGAAATTGAACACGAAACATCCCTGATTTCGCCCCGGGCGCATATTCCAATTGTATGTCATCATCTACCAGCCAGGCTGAATAATACCATGGCTTTTTGACTTCCAGTTCATGATCATAGGTCAGCTCATATTCCGGATTGTCTTTCCCATTTTTGCCATTGACTACTTTGAATCCAAATAACTCCCCCTTGCGGTGGGAAATTGTACTCATCGGAAACCATGAAATCTGATCGTCGAGATAGTCCATTCGGATAGGATACATCCTAACCATTTGATTTGGAAGCTGCACCGTAGGGCGTGTTGGCTTTAGAAGGTGCCCAACTCCTCCAATATCCATATCTACGTATTTCGTGTTGGAAGCTTGCTCTTGCGTACATGAAACTGAAACGAATATCAGTATGATAAAAAGTCCTGTATAATTTAAAAGTTTATGCATTGTCAGCTTGTTTTTTCTCGCTATTCCAAATAGTAGCCAAAAATCCAATTAAGAAAATGATCGTGGTACTAATCACAATGGTCAGATAATTGTGAAATGGGCTGGCGAATTGGCTCCACGGTTCTTCTGTAAATATCATTGGCGAAACGCTCAACCAGAGAATAGAAATCAATCCTACAATTACTCCTATGATCGCACCTTTCACATTTACTACTTTCACAAATGCACCCAAAAGAAACAATCCCAGCATACCGCCGCTAAATACAGATGCAAGTTTCCACCACGCATCTAGTGCGCTTTGCACATTGATCATCGCCACTCCAATGATTATGCCGATAACACTAAATGAGAATGAAGAGATATATAATACCCTCATTGAATCTTTATCTGTTACGACTTTTTTTGTAAATCGCTTATAGTAATCTGTAAGAATCACTGTAGATCCGCTGTTCACACTGGTAGAAATCGTGCTCATCCCTGCAGCAAAAATAGAAGCGATCAACAATCCTGTAAATCCGGAAGGAAGATTATTAACAATAAAAAATGGGAACACCCGGTCGCTCATACTGGCATCTGCATACTCAGCAGGCAACGCATCAGGTATGGCTGTATAATATGAAAACAGCGCTGTTCCGATAAAGAAGAAAACAAGAGAAACAGGAATATACAACAACCCTCCAAACAACGCAGAACGTTTAGCCTCTCGATCAGACTTTGAAGCCATATACCGCTGTACATAATTTTGGTCAATACCATAATTCTGCAAATTGATAAATATTCCATAAACGAGTACCACCCAAAATGTAGATTGAGTGAGGTTTAATTTAAAACTCCCAAGGCTAAACTTGTTGTGCTCATTGGCAATATCAAACATTTGTCCGGGCCCTTCCGGCATAGCAAATAATATATATATCACACAGAGCACAGCTCCCGAAATCATAATAATTCCCTGAATGGCATCCGTCCAGACTACCGCTTGCAGTCCTCCCAACATGGAATACAGCATTACTGCCAGGCCTGTCACCACAATTATAATTACGATATTCCAGCCAAACATCGCATTTACCGGCAAGGCCAGCAAATACAAGATCGTTCCCATGCGCATAATCTGTGTGAGCAAATAACAAGCTGAAGCATAAATCCTTGCCCATGGACCAAACCGGGTTTCCAGATAGGTATATGCCGAGGGGCTATTGGCTTTTCGATAAAGAGGCACGAAAAATTTCACCGCCATATAAGACGCGACCGGTATAGACAAACTGAACGCAAAGGCATTCCAGTTGCTCAGATAGGCCATTCCCGGCAAGGCCAAAAAGCTGATACTACTCACGAAGGTGGCAAAAATTGACATCGTCACCACCCATCCGGGTATCGCGCTGTTTCCTAGCGTAAAGGCTGCGGATGACTTATTTTTTTTGTAAAAAGAGCTGCCAAAAGCAATTACGCCTACCATATATACTAAAAAAACGATCAGGTCTAATACTTTCACTATATTAAATTTTGGGTTAATAATTTATTAATGCTTGAATGCTTGAATGCTTGAATGCTTGAATGCTTGAATGCTTGAATGCTTGAATGCTTGAATGCTTGAATGTCGAAACGTTCTTCGATAATTATGTTGGATGATTTCATTTATTTTTTATCTTTTTTTCATTGCATCATTCTATCCTTGTCGCAAAATCGCATATTCCTATTCTCTCATTCTCTCATTCTCTCATTTTAGCATTTTCTCATTCACTCATTCCACCTTACATCAAACCACGGCTTCAATGCCGAATTCATCACAAATTTGTTGGAACATCTTATGCAAGGCATCCAGAATGATTTTATCCTTCGCTGCCATTTTTGTCATTGGAATCCTTGTATTGGTACTAATATCCATGCCTCGCTTTTCTAAAAACAACTTGGCCGACCATGGATAAAAGTCATCTGTTACCTTGTCCATGACCGTTAGTTTTGTATTCAGGCTTTCAAGCGCTTCATCATCACCAGCCTTAAATAATTTCAGAAAATGACTATAGAGCTCAGGATAGAAATTACCGGAAATCGGTGATATCCCTTTGGCGCCATCCCTTAACGATTCCAAAGCTGTTGGCGTATCGGCATTGTATAATTGGAAATTGCCACTTATTTTATCCAGTTTCTTCTTTATCGCTCCGGCATCACACGAGGTGTCTTTAAAATAGAAAAATCGATCGGTTTCGGATAACCACTTCATCATATCCGGGCTGATAACGCGCTTATAGGGCACAGGGCATTCGTATATTCCCAAAGGAATATCTCCTGTCTTCTTCATGATCTCCTCGATTCTTTGCTTCAGTACTTCCTCACCATCTTCAGGCTCCGCCAATATACTGCTGATCAGGATTACTGCCTCTGCACCAAGGCCATATATTTCTTTGATAAATTCAGCATTTTCATTTCCCGAATTATAAAAACTACCTGTTGCCACTACCGGCACTTTTCCTTTGCAATGACCTACAACAGTTTTGGTGAGTTCCAAGCGCTCTTCTCTTGTCAGCTGAAACATTTCGCTAGACAGGCAATTGGCAAACATGCCACTAGCTCCTGCGGCCAGGTACATATCTGTTACTTTGCGGACTCCATCAAGATCAAGATTGTTGTTTGGTTTAAATGGCGTGATCATCACCGGCCATAATCCACCTGGTAATTTGTTCATTTTATTAAGGTATAATTTATTGTGAATGTATTCCTGTGTCTAATTTCATGAATAATATTTGATTTCAAAATAATATCCAATACTAAAGACAAAAAACCTCAACCAAAGGCTTTATAAATTTACTTCTAATCGTTGCAATCGGGCTATTGATAAATTGCTTTTTATGGAAAGACAACATCAAAACGAACAACATGTTGGTTAGTTTACTTTCTTAAGTGACATATAATTCGTGTACTATTGGCAAAAGTTTGAAGTGAACTAAAGTTTATACTTTAGACACTTTTCTTGCTTGTCCAGGTTAGGTTTAAAAGATAAAAGCTAAAAGACTCAAAAATAACACTTCTGTTTTTATGCTATTTCAACTTTGATTAAAGGGTTTTATCCGTAAAGCATAAAACCTCTAACAATGGCGATGCCATCAGATCAAGGTCAGCTTTTGATTGATCTCCATAGCCATGGCCTCTTGTTTTAGCTCGTCCTTGATCACCCCAACAAACTCCACGACTTCATCCATAAATTTTTTCAGATCCTTGGAGGTGGCATAGGTATGCACTTTGAAAAGCTTCTCTCCTACCAAGCCTATTTCCTCACTATTCCAGATTCCTTTCGCCTCTTCACTTGTTGCCCCACCAAACCGCTCGCCCAAAAATTCCAGCGTACGATCAATATAATCCGTAGTATCGATATAGTTATTCACATCATATGTTGTAGGAATAAATATGCCGATGTGGTTGTTGCGCTGAAGCCTGTCCACAAAAGTCTCCACAGCTTCATCAAAGGAATCAGAAGCAAGTCCAGCGTTTTCTTCTGACCATAGATGGTAGTCGGTAGTTTCATCAGAAAAAACCACCTTAAAGTCGGGTGCGGGATGCACTTTTACTTTATTGAGCGCATTATTATTGATAAGAATGGTAAATATCTTGGTGTTGCTGGCTTTTATCTGGGACTTTATGTTCTTATGCAAATTTGTGATTTCTTTCCAATGGCTCTTCTCAATGGAGCCTACAACAATTACCTGGTCAATATTCTCCAGAATTTGAGATATATTTTCATCAAAATCTTCATTTAGGTAAATAATCAGGTTTTCATAACTGTTCAGTAGATTATCCACCATCAATGCCATTTTCGAATTGTTGTGCGCTCCGGAAGTATCTCTTTCCAGCAATATATCCAGATCACTGTCGTGATGGAAAATATTTGAATTTGCTTTTGTCAAATCAAGCTCAGCAGAAAGTGTCCCTTTAAATGGGTACTCGGCATAAATGGTATTTTTATCTGTTCCTTTTCTCAATCGCATGCCCAATCGTTTTCCTAGCTCTGCGGCACCGTGAGTATTAAAAAGATCAAATACCAAAACCACCTTTTTCTCCTTGTCTCCCCGAGTAATTCGTTTATTCGATTCGGTAAGGTACTGTCCCAAAAGTTTTGCCAGCTCGATGGTCACTGTTGGGTGTTTATGCAGGATCTTTAAAAAATATTCCCGGTCAAATACAACTACCTCTACATCAGTCAGTGCTGCCACGGTTGCCGATCTTGGCTTGTTGTCCAAAATTCCTACTTCGCCAAAAGTGCTTCCCGGCAAAAGGTAAGCAAATATCTTGTCGTTCTTATTTGGGATCACTTTTTTTACCGCTACAATTCCATTAAGAATAATAAAAAGCCGGTCACTGGGCTCGCCCTCCCATACAATGACTTCATCCGAACTAAAAGACTGGATATCCGCTTTTTTTGAAAGTTTTAATAAAACTTCATCCGGGATATTATGAAATATTGCTGTTTGATTTAATCCCCTTAATATTTTACCCTCGCGCAAATCTTTCACATCAAAAAATTAATTGTCTTCAAAAATACTTAATTGGTATCTTTTTTCATCCATTTCCATTAATCTCCAAAGTAATTTTGGTACTTTTTCGATAATATCAACCGGAATGGATAATGCCGTTATTTCTTCCGTAAAAATATATTTCTGATTCCTACGGTATTGTTTCATTAAGTTGGTCCCTCCAAAATGCTCGTGTTCATGAATGGTCAACATACGTGTATTGTCAAATCCTATCTTCACATTTCCATGAATAAGGATAAAAATATTGCGTTGTAATATTGTTTCCGTCAGATCAAGTGTATCATAGCGAACGATTTCAGCATATTTTGAAATTCTATTGTTTACAGAATTTGATAGTGACTCATGGATCAGGCGGGACTCCCTTAATATTTTAATGATGTTTAAGCGCGCATTAAATTCGCTTATCAAATTGAATTGTAGCAAAGATTTATTAAAAATC
>JAUUZS010000144.1 GCA_030589835.1 Cyclobacteriaceae bacterium | reverse complement strand
CAACCAATAATTCACGTCCTAATCAATAAAGTTTTTTCTTTTTGTAAAAAATATCACAATCAAGGATTTATTGTGAACTGTATTTTGTTATAAGTAATGAATAAAGCGTTCATTTTTTAAAAAGGAATAAATTTTTTCAATTATAAGTAAACTCTTTTTCAGTACAAATCAACTATAGATGTTATGAATAAAACTGTTGATGCTATCATCAAAAAGTACGGCGAGGATAAAACGCGATTGATGGACATCTTAATCGACACGCAGGATGCACTTGGTTTCTTAAACGAAAATGCTGTTGACCAAATTGCAGATACTTTAGAAATCTCAAGAGTAGATCTTGAGCAAACTATAACATTTTATCACTTTTTTTCGCAAGAGTCACGCGGTAAATACACTGTTTATCTCAATAATTGTGTAGTAGCCCACATGGCGGGTAGAAAGGAAGTTGTCAAAGCTTTTGAAAAAGAAGCAGGATGTAAAGTTGGCGAGGTAACCAAAGATGGGCAGATCGGACTTTTTAATACTTCATGTATTGGAATGAGCGATCAGGAGCCTTCAGCTATAATAAATGGATTTGTATTTACCAGGTTAACTCCCTTTCGGGCTAAGGAAATCGTCAAGGATATCCGGGATGGGATAAAAGTGGAGGATATGTTTCGGGCAAGCTATGGTGATGGCAACAATAGTCATGAGCTTATTAGAGCTGTTGTCAACAACCATATCATGAAGAAAGGCCCTGTATTATCAGCTGATTATACCTTGGGAGAGGCTATTAATAAGATCATTGGTATGAGCCCTCAAGATGTCATTGAAGAAGTAAAATATTCGAATATTCGAGGACGCGGAGGGGCAGGATTTCCAACAGGATTAAAATGGGATTTTTGCCGTAAAGCCCACGGCGATCGAAGGTATGTTTTTTGTAATGCCGATGAAGGCGAACCCGGGACCTTTAAGGATCGGGTGATCATGACGGAACGACCTGGTCTTTTATTTGAAGGAATGGCGGTTGCCGCCTATTCCATTGGTGCTGAGGAAGGAATTCTTTACTTGAGATATGAGTACAAATATCTACAAAAATATCTTGAGAGTATTCTGGAAGAAATGAGAGAGAAGAAATTATTAGGGAAAAATATAGGAGGGAAGAAAGGGTTTGATTTTGATATTCGAATTCAATTTGGGGCAGGATCTTATGTGTGTGGTGAAGAATCTGCATTGATTGAATCTGCTGAAGGGAAACGAGGAGAGCCTCGTGACAGACCTCCTTTTCCAGTTGAGAAAGGTTATCTGGGACAACCTACAATTGTAAATAATGTAGAAACGCTTTGTTCTGTTGTGAAAGTGATACTAAACGGAAGTGAATGGTATAAAAAGCTTGGTACCAGAGATTCTACAGGCACTAAGCTTCTTTCAATCTCCGGAGATTGTCGTTACCCAGGAGTGTATGAGGTAGAGTGGGGATTTTCTATAACACATATTCTTGAAATGTGTGGAGCAGAACAAGTCCAGGGAGTGCAGGTTGGCGGGCCTTCAGGATCATGTATTGGTCCTAATGAATTCGACCGGATACTTGGCTATGAGGATCTTGCTACTGGTGGTTCTATGTTAATTATTAATAACAGGAGGAATATTTTAAAAGAAGTTGTGTTGAATTTCACTGATTTTTTTATTGAGGAATCATGTGGTTCTTGTACGCCTTGCCGCACACTTCCGATTCTGGTAAAGGACAAATTGATTAAAATAATTGAAAGGAGGGGAGTGATGCAGGACCTGATGGATATCGAGCGATGGAGTGGCATTATGAAGGCAAATCGTTGTGGATTAGGGCACACGGCATTAAACCCAATCTTATCGACTTTGAAAAATTTCAGGCATCTGTACCTCGATCGAATTCAGAAGGAAGTAGAATTTGATGCAGGATTCAGACTGGAAGAAGCTGTCAAAATTGGGAAATTAGTAACAAACAGGAATTAAGCATACAAAAATGAATCAACTAATAAAATTTAATATAGACGGCAAAGAATGTATGGGGCAAAGGGGGCAGAATATCGTCGATGCTGCAATTGACAATCATATTTATATTCCTACACTTTGCAATATTCCAGGAGTCAAACCCCGGGGGGCATGTCGTATCTGTAGTGTCCGGGTTAATGGAAGGTTAATGACGGCCTGCACTTCACCTATTGCGGAAGGAATGGAAATTGAAAGTAAATCAGCCGATATAGAAAACTTACGAAAAGCCATTATTGAATTACTTTTCACTGAGGGCAATCACTTTTGTCCCTCTTGCGAGCGAAGTGGAAACTGTGAATTGCAGGCTTTAGCGTATCGATATCAGATGCTTGTGCCAAGATTCAAATTTCAGTTCAACCCTAGATCCGTTGAAGCTTCGCATCCAAAACTCATTAAGGATCACAATAGATGTATTTTATGCAAAAGGTGTATTCGAGCCATAAAAGATGAAAAAGGGCGCGGCCTTTTTGCATTTGGTAAGCGAGGTCATCATGTAGAAATAAATATTGACACGAAGCTCTCCAAGGATATGACAGATGAAGAAGCTAAAAGAGCTACGGAAATATGTCCTGTAGGAGCAATTATTCTAAAAAAGGGAGGTGGATTTAAAGATCCTATTGGCCAGCGAAAGTATGACCACCAACCGATTGGAAGTGAAATTGAAACATTAGATAATTAATAAAATGAGTAAAACAATAATCGCAACTACATCTTTGGCAGGCTGTTTCGGATGTCATATGTCTTTGTTAGATATCGATGAAAAAATTCTTGATTTGATTGAGCTGGTTGAGTTCAATAAATCACCAATTAATGATATAAAGAATTTTACCAAAATGTGTGACATTGGTCTTGTTGAAGGAGGGTGTTGCAACGACGAAAACGTGCATGTGCTAAAGGATTTTAGAGCTCATTGTAAAATACTAGTTTCAGTGGGAGAATGCGCCATTATGGGTGGATTACCGGCATTAAGAAATACCGTACCATTACAGGAATGTCTGGACGAGGCATATTTGAATGGCCCTTCCGTGATAGACAATAATGAATCCGGGATCATTCCAAATGATCCGGAGCTGCCAGTGATCCTGAATAAAGTTTATCCCTGCCATGAAGTGGTACGAATGGATTATCACTTGCCGGGTTGCCCGCCAAGTGCAGAATTGATTTGGGAAGCTTTATATGCTTTGATCACCGGAGATCCATTAAGACTCCCTTATGATGTTGTAAAGTTTGATTAATAGTAATCTTGAGAAAATGGGACAAAAATTAACAATAGAACCAGTAACCAGAGTAGAAGGGCATGGAAAAGTGACTATACATCTGGATGATGAAAATAATGTGGTGCAAACCCGTTTGCACATTGTAGAGTTTCGTGGATTTGAACGATTTATACAAGGAAGGCCCTACTGGGAAGCACCGGTGCTTGTGCAAAGATTATGTGGGATATGCCCTGTGAGCCATCATCTTGCAGCAGCAAAAGCCCTGGATGTAATTGTTGGCGTTGGCCCTGATGGGCTTACACCAACCGGTGAAAAAATGAGGAGATTGATGCATTACGGTCAAATGTTCCAGTCTCATGCCCTCCATTTTTTTCACCTTGTAAGTCCAGATCTTTTATTTGGGATCGATGCGAGACCAGAAAAACGAAATATCATTGAGGTAGCGAAAGAATTTAAGGAATTAGCGGTGCAGGGAGTGATGATGCGAAAATTTGGTCAGGAAATAATACGTGCTACGGCTGGCAAAAAAATCCATGGAACTGGAGCAATCCCCGGGGGGATAAATAAAAATTTAAGTTTGGAGGAGCGAGACTTTTTTGTGAAAGGAAGTGATCCTTTGAACATTGATAAAATGATTGAATGGTCGAAAGATGCGTTGAGTTTGTTTAAAGATTACCATAAGGAAAATCGTAATCTGGTAGATACTTTTGCTGCTTTTCCATCAAACCATTTGAGTCTGGTAAGAAAAGATGGAGCATTGGATTTTTATCATGGAGTACTTCGTGCCATTGACCAAAAGGGAGATAAAATTCTTCATGACATTGATTATCAAGACTACCTTGACTACATCGGTGAGGAAGTGAAGAGCTGGAGTTATATGAAATTCCCATTTCTTAAGAGCATTGGAAAAAAGGAGGGTTGGTATCGTGTAGGTCCTCTTGCGCGCTTAAATACATGTGATTTTATTCCTTCTCCACTGGCGCAAAAAGAGTTTGAAGAGTATAAGGCCTATACAGAAGGTAAACCAAATAATATGTCGATGCACATGCATTGGGCAAGGCTTATTGAAACGCTTCACGCTGCGGAGATTATGAAAGATCTGCTCAACGATTCCGATCTACAGGGAAGAGATTTAGTGACTGAAGGGACCAAGAAAAATGAAGGAGTTGGATTGCTTGAGGCACCTAGAGGCACTTTGTTTCATCATTATAAAATTGATAAAAATGACCTGATTACCATGTGTAATTTGATTGTTTCCACTACAAATAATAATGAGCCTATGAACAAGGCCGTTAGGCATGTGGCAGATGAAATGATATCGGGTCAGCGATCTATTCGGGAAGGGATGCTCAATGCAGTTGAGGTGGCTATCAGAGCGTACGATCCCTGTTTGAGTTGTGCCACCCACGCCATTGGTAAAATGCCATTGGAAATTAGTTTATTTGATGCTGAGGGACGTCAACTTGATCAAATGTCAAATTGAAAAAGGTATTGATATATGGGTATGGGAATCCGGGAAGGCAGGATGATGCTCTTGGCGTTTTACTGGCTGATCAAATGGATACATGGGCAAAAAATAATAGCCAAATATCCATAGATTTTGATTCCAATTATCAATTAAATATTGAAGATGCCTTGACAATCAGCGAATATGACCTGGTGATATTCGCTGACGCAAGTATTGAAGATATTTCTGATTTTAAAATTACGGAGGTGGTGCCAAATCAAAAAACAGAGTTTACGATGCATGCCATGTCTCCAGAATTTGTGTTGCACTTATGTCAGTCCCTTTACGATAAATTCCCAAAGACATATTTATTACATATCAAAGGGTATGAATTTGAATTTTTAGGCCAACCAACAGCTAAGGCAAGCGAAAACCTTAAATTGGCCAGGAAATTCCTGTCGAATTTATTCTCAAGCTCATCCATTCCAACAGACCTACTGGATCAGCTTATAGAAGATAAAATTAAAATTAGTTTGTCATGAATTTAGAAACATCATTGATGGGTCTCAGTTTAAAAAATCCCATTATTGTCGGCAGTTCATCGCTGACCAGCACTGTGAAAAATGTGAAAAAATGCGAAGAAGCTGGAGCTGGGGCGGTTGTATTAAAATCATTATATGAAGAGCAGATACTGGCTAATACGGATCAAATCGTTAGTCAGGACGAAATGTATCAGTGGTACCCGGAGGCGATGGAATATGTGAATACAATTTCTATGGAAAATGGCATTGAAAAATACCTGGATCTAATAAAAGATTGTAAGAAAAAGGTGGACATACCAGTTATAGCCAGTATCAATTGCTTTTCATCCAACAACTGGGTCACCTTTTCAAAAGAAATTGAAAATGCAGGTGCAGATGCTGTAGAGTTGAATATCAGCATATTTCCTGAAAGTGAAAAATTAACTTCTGAAGAAATTGAAAACGAGTATATCCAAATTGTATCCTCTATTAAGAAAATAACTAAAATACCAGTTTCTGTGAAAATGAGTTCATTCTTTACAAATATAAAACTCATGGCAAGAAAATTTGAGCAGTCCGGAGCCGGATCTCTGGTATTGTTCAATAGGTTATATAGACCGGATATTGATATTGACTATTTGCATATGACAACCCGTGATACGCTCAGTGGGCCTGAGGAGATTACACAATCTCTCCGTTGGATCGGACTTTTATCCGTACAATTAAAATGCGATATGGTAGCATCAACAGGGATTCATGATGCCGCAGGTATTATAAAGCAAATCTTAGCTGGGGCAACAGCAGTGCAGATATGTTCAGTTTTGTATGAAAATGGCATTGACAACATACATGAACTTATCAGCAGGCTAAATGCCTGGATGAAAAGAAAAGGATATAAATCCGTTGATGACTTTCGTGGATTAATCAATAAAGACCCTCACAATAGTCTTTCCTGGGAAAGGATCCACTTTATGAAGAAAACAACTGGTAATATCATAAAACCGATTTATTGTTAGTTAACTAAAAGAAATTATATCCTGGATGCATCGATGAAGACACATTAGAATCTAAGTGTGAAGATGGTGTACACATCGGGCTCAGATTTTACAGATAGTGTTCCCTGGTGCATTTGCATAATTTGCCTGGAAAGGGCCAATCCGATTCCGGATCCGGATTTTTTAGTAGTATAAAACGGTATAAAAATACGATCAATTGCCTCTGGAATAATTCCGGGGCCATTGTCTTTCACGTCAAGTAAGACGCGTTGTTCGCCATCAATTCGTGCAACCATTTCTACCTTTGGCTCTTCTATTTCCTTCAATGCTTCTTTTGCATTTTTTAGAATATTAATAAGTACCATTTCCACTAATTCCCGATCTGCAGTTATTTCCAAATCATTGAAAAGTATTTTGGATTGAAAATCAATACCAATCTCCTTGAATTCCCGCTTCAGAAGTTGACAAATATGTTCAAATAATTCATCTATTTTTATTAATCCGAACTTAGGCTTAGGAATGCTTGTATAATCACGATATGCATCTACAAATGTGACCAGTCCTTTGCTCCTGTTTTCAATAGTTTGAAGACCTTCTTCTAAATCGCTGAGGGATTCATCAGATATTCCAAAAAGCTCCTTTCCGATGGGTTTTATGTCTTCAGACAAAATCTCATTTAAAGTGCCCGTGAGGGATGCTATTGGTGTGATGGAGTTCATGATCTCATGCCTTAAGACACGTGTCAGGTTTTGCCAGGCTTCTACCTCCTTAGATTCCAATTCAGAATGAATATTTTGCAGTGCCACCAATTTGTATGAATGACCTCTTAGTTTTAGTTCGGTGGTATGAATGGAAAGATTCATTTCGCTGTTCACTCGAATAAGCGCTTTATCTCCAGGTCCCATTTGCTTCAGCTTTTTATAAAGCGTCACATTTACACCAAGAATTTCACTGATATTCCTTATTTGAGGGATGCTCAAAAATCTTTTCGCGGCTGAGTTGATGAGGCCGACATTTCCTTCATTGTCAAATGAAAGTAGTCCTGTTGTGACATGCTGGACAACAGTATTCAAATAATTAAGATGCTCCTCTTTTTGTGCACGTTCATTTCTAAATGCTTCTGCGACATTATTGAAAGCCTTGTTCAGCTCCGTAAAACTTTTCCCTAATTTATTGTCATAGGAAAAGCTGGAGGAGAAATCCGAATAACGAATTGATTCAAGAAATTTGGTAATCTTTTTATTTGTAACTGTAGTAAATCTGAATAATTCAATGATTTCCATTATAATGGCACCAGCTACTATCGCCGCACTTACGTACTTTTCATTATAACTGACTAAATAAACCAGCAAAAAAGTCGTCAAACTAATGATGATGACTCTTATTAATACACTAACTCTAAATGAACTAAAGACCATACTTTTCTAATCTACGATAAAGAGAGGATCTTGTTAGGCCAAGCTCATTGGCTGCCTGAGTAATATTGCCATCATGTTTTTTCAGTACTTTCCGGATTAATATCTTTTCTACCTCTTCCAGATGATAGTCATCTAAAGTTACATTCGACGTTTCACTACGACTCGAAGTTGTATTGAAAAAGAAATCTTCCGGATTCAATACATGGCTGTTGCACATAATAACCGCTCGCTCTATGGCGTGTTGCAATTCTCTTACATTGCCTGGCCAGTTATACTTTTGAAGGAGTCTCATTGCCGCCTCACTTATTGTTCGCACATTTTTTTTGTATTTGTGGTCATATACATTTAAAAAATGATTTGCCAAAAGCGGAATGTCATCCAATCGATCTCTAAGAGGAGGTATTTGAATTTCAATAGTGTTAATGCGATAAAGTAAGTCCTGCCGAAATTTATTGTCTTTTACCATGTCAAGGATCGGCATATTTGTAGCGCAAATAAGCCGGATATCAAAATCCTTGGATTTATTGGCTCCTACTCTGGTTACTTTTCTGCTTTGTAATACCGAGAGCAACTTAGCCTGTAGCGGTAATGATAAATTTGCAATTTCATCTAAAAATAGTGAGCCCTTGTGCGCCACCTCAAACCTGCCGGGACGGTCTTCTTTGGCATCTGTAAACGATCCTTTCACATGACCAAAAAGCTCACTTTCAAAAAGTGTCTCACTAATGGCGCCCATGTCCACACCAATGAAGGTTTCTTCTGCGCGCAACGAATTTCGATGGATGGATCTGGCAATTACCTCTTTTCCAGTTCCATTTTCTCCAAGAATCAACACATTGGCGTCGGTTTCTGCAACACGGTCAATGGTTTTAAATACTTGCTGCATGGGCAGGCTATTTCCAATGATGTCCTGAAATTTCGTGTCTGCATCTGCGCTTAAAAATTGTTGTCTGGATTTTAGGTTTTCAACTTCGATTTTGGTTTCTCGCAAACGCATGGCAGAATAAATGGTGGCGAGTAATTTTTCATTTTCCCAAGGCTTCAGCACAAAATCCGTGGCACCTTCTTTTATAGCTTTTACAGCCATTTGTACATCACCGTAAGCTGTGATTAACACAACGACGGCTGAGGGATCTATATCCAAAATGTTCTCCAGCCAAAGAAAACCTTCAT
>JAUUZS010000340.1 GCA_030589835.1 Cyclobacteriaceae bacterium | reverse complement strand
GGATCCAACAAAATGACTTATGTTAAGTCAATTAGTCTGAACCAAAAAACGATATTGTCAAATAAAGTTGGGCACTGAATATTGAAAAACCTCCAATTTCTTATTTCTGTCTCCTGTAAGTTGAAGGGATACTAAAAATAAAAAGCAATTGATTTTAAACCAAAACTTGACTAGCTTGTCAAATTAATTAAAAGGAGGAAACGAACTGATTTTATTGATCCCGTGAGATTATACCTTAAAAATCATTTTTTTATCAAACATCTATTTATGCTGATAGGCATTCTGATTGTTTTTTCAGGGTGTGACAAAGAATTGGCAGAAATCGATGGGAATAAAATCCTTAGGAAACTTTCGGTACAGGATCAGGAGCTCATCAATGCTACAAACAGTTTATCACTTGATGTTATGAAGGCCGAATATCTGCAAAATGGGCAGGAAAATTTATTTTTTTCTCCTGTAAGTGTAGGAATGGCTTTAGGTATGATTTACAATGGTGTCGGAGAAAATGAAAAATCCCAGATTCTACACATTTTGGGTTTGGAATCATTGGTCTAAAAAGAAATAAATAAATCCTACAACGAACTGTTAAGCTTCCTTCAGGTCTCCAACAACCAGTTTGACATTTCCTATGCAAATTCATTGTGGTTCTCGGATGATATCAATATCAATGAAGACTATCGCACAAGAGTGATGGCCTATTATGATGCCGAAATCAGTGAAATCAATTTCACAAAACCTTCCTCTTTAGAATTGATCAATAGTTGGGGCAATTTAAAATCTAATGGAGTTTTTGAGAAATTAATTGAAATCCCTCCATCACCAAACACGGATATTTTTCTGATAAACGCATTTAGCCTTAATTCCGGTTGGAAAGACAACAATATTTCCTTTCTATCAAAAAGCAATTTCTATCCTGACAACGGAGATACGCTGAAAATAAATACCATTAATTGGGACGGAATGAATGTTAGGTTGAATGAAAACGAAAATTATTCCTTCCTGCAAATTCCACTAGAAAATGACCAGTTCTTCCTTTCGGTTGTTGAGCCTGAAAATGCTGAATCAATGGTTGATTTTATCGAGGCCTTTACTATTGATGAACTAAACCATCAAACGGAAAATGCACTGGAGTTTAGGGCAAACATAAACTTACCAAAAATCAATTTTTCAACTGATAAGCAATTCAAGTCTACGCTTTCCAATATGGGGCTTAACGCCTTATTTCTATCAACTACTGATTTATCGCCTTCATTTATCGAAAAAAATAAGCATATATCGGAAGTCAAGCACAAAGCAAAAATCAGTTTCAATACCCCTACAAGCCATTTCGCTGAAGAAGCCACATTTACAGATTCCAATCTTAAGTTAATTTCTATAAACAAACCGTTCCTCTATTTTGTAAGAGATAAGCACACCCAAACGGTTTTATTCGCAGGTTATTTTTCCAATTGAGCAACCCGACAAACAACTGGGTCAGTAATATTTTTACCAAATAAGCTTCAGTTTTTTTGCTGCTAAATTCATTAACGCTATCTTGTCTTTTAAGAAAACGGCTACACAACATGAAAATACTAAGCGCTGAAGGTATTCGCAAGACAGATCAATATACCATCAAAAATGAACCTATTCAGTCCATTGACCTCATGGAAAGAGCATCCAGAGCGTTTGTTGAATGGTTTGAGGAGGTTTTTAATAAAGAAAAGAAGCTGTTTATTTTTTGTGGGACTGGAAACAATGGTGGCGATGGCCTGGCAATTGCCAGATTATTGAGCATTAGAAAATGGAATATCCAGACAATTACCGTCAAAAAATCCTCAAAAAAAAGCAATGATTTTACCATCAACTATCTGAAGCTGGCGGAAGTACGGGCTGTAGAAAATATTGAGAAGAAAGAAGACCTTGATTTCCATATCCAGCAAGGTGATATTGTGATCGATGCAATTTTTGGATCGGGGCTGACCCGGGAAGTAAAAGGAATTCAGGCAGAAACCATCAAATACATCAATGATTCCGGAGCGACAATCGTTTCTGTTGATGTCCCGTCAGGACTATTTATTGATACCATATCTCCAAAAAAAAACATCATCAAGGCAGATCGCGTGTTGTCTTTTCAGCTTCCAAAACTTGCCTTTTTAATTCCAGAAAACAGGGAATATGTGAAAAATTGGCAGATAGCTGATATAGGCCTAAATGACGACTTTATCAATGAGCAGGATTCTACTGTTGAATTTATTGACCATCAACTGGTGAAAAGCATATTCAAACCACGACTAAAATTTGCACACAAAACCGATTATGGAAAAATCTTGTTGATTGCCGGTAGCTGGGGTAAAATGGGCGCATGCGTTCTTGGCGCCAAAGCTGCTGTAAAATCCGGAGCCGGACTCCTAACAACACACATTCCCACTTGTGGTTACCAAATTATGCAGACATCTGTTCCCGAAGCCATGGTTTCCACTGATTTTAGCAAGCGTTATCTTACGGGAATCCCTGAAGTAGATTCCTATGATGCAATTGGTGTCGGCCCGGGAATTGATAAACATATCGACACCTATGAAGTAATCGCACAACTGCTCAATAATTACAAAAAACCCATCGTGCTGGATGCCGATGCCTTAAACATTATCGCAGATGAACAAAGCTTTATGAAAATGCTCCCTGAGGGATCGATCCTTACCCCCCATCCCGGTGAGTTTAAGCGAATGGTAGGGTTTTGGAACGATGATTTTGAGCGCCTTGAACAGCAGAAAGCCATTTCATTAGAATATAAAGTATATGTGGTGCTTAAAGGAGCTCATACCTCGATATCCACACCCGAAGGAAAGGTATATTTCAACTCCACTGGAAATCCCGGTATGGCGACAGGTGGTAGCGGCGATGTGCTGACAGGTATCATCACTTCACTGCTAGGCCAAAAATACACGCCGGAAGAGGCTTCAATACTAGGAGTATATTTACACGGATTGGCGGCAGATATAGCCGTTGATTATATTGGGCAAGAAAGCCTTTCGGCAAGCGATATTATCGATTATCTTTCCCAGGCATTTATGGAATTGAAGACCCTCTCGTAATCAGCAAAATAGATACGCAATAAAGGAAGAACAGTGACATATTTATGTTAAAAAATTAAAAGGTCTACTTAAAATAAGCAACCCTCCTGTATTTTATCATATATTACAGTTGTCATTTTGCGCTGTGTTCTATTGGTTTTTTTCTAAAAAATTATAAGTCCATTTTTCAGCCTTATCCAAAGAACCAAATATCTTTGCAGCAACTCCTTTTGGCGTCATCTTATTAATGAGTATACTACCTGCAAAACGAGTAAAAACATCAGTTGTTGCTAACGACCAGCATATATAACCCTGAGGTATTACGGCAGGATACCAAACATTAGTTAACCACGGATTTACTTGAGTAAATGTTCCTTTCATTTCCATGCAATTAAACACACCACCCCTCAATGGATATTTGGGGAGTACATCTAATATTTCCTGAAAGCTTTCAATGGCCAAATCTGCATTAACTAACCCTTGAAAATCAGCTTTAAGAACACTTTTTTCTGTGTCGTAATGCATTTTTGCAAATTTGTTTTCAAAAATTAATTCTAATTCCATTTTCATTTATTTAAGGTTCATACTTCTAATTGTGAAGCAGTATGTCAAGGCTGCTTTTATACTAACAAATATAGCTCATATTATGGTTCATAGGTATTCATTCGCTTTTTTAATAGGAAATCAAAATTTAAAAGCATGAACACTAAACAAGGTAAAACTATGTAAAATCCATCGAGTAGTCCATTTTGAACTACATTGTATCTACTGGAATACCTGTCCGAAAGTGTAACCAGCAATTACATCCCACCACTCCTACTGCCTACTGCCATCTGCTACTGCTTCCTGCCACTTATTACCTAATACCCATACTTTCCTTTCCACAAAGCACTAAGTCGTTTTCGCATTTCGTTTTCGCGCATATTATCGCCCGGATCATACAATTTAGTCCCTGAAATCTCATCGGGCAAGAACTCCTGCTCCACAAAATTACCAGGATAGCTATGGGCATATTTATATCCTTTGCCATAATCCTGATCCTTCATCAGCTTGGTAGGGGCATTTCTCAAATGCAGTGGGATGGATAAATCTCCGGTCGATTTCACCAATGCCTGCGCATCTTTAATGGCCACGTAAGCGGCATTGCTTTTTGGTGAGCAAGCGAGATAGGTGGCACACTGAGAAAGTATAATCCTGGATTCGGGATAACCAATCATATTAACCGCCTGAAAACAATTCGTGGCAATTACAATGGCGGTCGGATTTGCATTTCCTATATCCTCTGAAGCAGAAATCAACAACCTTCTGGCAATGAATTTCACATCCTCTCCCCCTTCAATCATCCTAGCCAAATAATACAGAGAAGCGTTTGGGTCGCTACCTCGAATAGACTTGATAAATGCAGAAATAATATCGTAATGCTGCTCTCCGGATTTGTCATAAAGCGCCACCTTTTGCTGAGCGATCTTCATGACTATTTCATTTTTTATGACAATTTCTTCCTCTTTTATGGAATCAACCACCAGCTCAAAAATATTCAATAATTTTCGTGCATCTCCCCCGGCCAATTGCAATAAAGCTTCCGTCTCTGCGATTTCAATTTTCAGTTTGCCAAGCTTTCGGTCATTTTCCATTGCCAACTGCAAAATTTTCAAAAGACCATCATTGTCCAGCGCTTTCAACACATACACCTGGCATCGTGACAAAAGTGCTGCATTCACTTCAAAAGATGGGTTTTCAGTTGTGGCGCCAATAAGTGTAATGATTCCTTTTTCTACAGCACCCAGCAAGGCATCTTGTTGCCCCTTATTAAATCTATGAATTTCATCGATAAATAAAATGGTTCTTTGCAATCTTCCGGCCTTATCAATTACCAGTCGCACATCTTTTACGCCGGCACTAACTGCGCTGAGGGTATGAAAGGGTGCTTTTACCTGATTGGCAATGATATTGGCCAGTGCTGTTTTCCCTACCCCCGGAGGCCCCCAAAATATCATGGATGGGATCATGCCCGAGGAGATGGCTTTTCGCAATATCGCTCCTTCACCAACCAAATGTTCTTGCCCAATAAGGTTTTCGAGTGTCGTCGGCCTAAGCCGTTCTGCTAACGGAAGTGTTTGATCAAACATAGTTTTGAGTAAACGCCATTAAAAATAAAAATTATTACAAAGCAAATAAATTAAATATTGAATTCAGTACAAATATGTCATTCATGAGCAAAATTAAATTAAGTATAATTCAATATTTCAATATTAACTATCGAATAAAAATGAATCCTTCAAAGAGAATATTATAAT
>JAUUZS010000025.1 GCA_030589835.1 Cyclobacteriaceae bacterium | reverse complement strand
TATAGGTTTCGTTTCCCGAATTTTCCCACTTCACGTGTTTTGAAAAATTGTATAAGAACAAAGATTGAATTTTATACACATTCGATTGCTGTGAGAAAACATCAGATATCCCACAAAATGCCATAATAAATGCCCCAATTAATATAACTCTCACCTTGCTGCTCTTCATAATCCTATAGTTAGTTTAAATGATCAATTGCTTGTTTCAAGACTTTTACATACCGAATGTACATCACTTTTAGTATAGATGACTATTTCTGGCTTTAAGTGACGGTTTATACCAGGGGTATTACCGTAAGGAATGCGTGTTATTAAGGATTGAATTAATAGTGAACATGGAGATATGAACATTTGGCCACACGATGCATTTTTAAGCAAAAATTATTAACAGCAATTTATTCTCGATAAAGATGCCATTTCATTCGACAAAAGGGATACCAGGGCTCTATATATCTTAATTTCTCCTTTTGTAAGAAAAACTGATTTATGGAACATATTTATTGGATTGAATGAATTGATCCTATTCCCACTGTAGCGACTAACATATCTGGTTAGGTAATTATGTCCTTTATTACTCTTTGGTGCATTGCAAATCTATACGGAATGGGTTCTTCCCTGATGCTTTTATCGAAGCGTACTTCCGCTACATACCATGGCTCTCCAAGGTAAAGGGTTATCGAAATATTTCAAGACTGTTTATCATACACAGTTAAGCATCCTTAATATCTTCACCCACACTATTCTATCATGAGCCAGTATTAATATGCCGAAAATAAACCAAGGGGAAGAAACATTTTTTAAACAAAATCCTGAAATACGGTTTAGTATATAGTAAAAACTAACAATCTATAAAAATGAAAAAAAGAAATAAGATTATTTACTGGGTAGCAACAGGACTATTAACCGCCATGTTGCTTATGTCATCGGCCATGTATATTTTCAATAACGAAGCTGTTCGAGAGACCTTCATGTCCTTGGGGTATCCGGCATACCTCGTTTACCCTTTGGCCTTAGCCAAAATTTTAGGTTTGATTGCTATATTAACTAAAAAGTCAGCCGTCTTAAAAGAATGGGCGTATGCAGGTTTCTTTTTTGACTTTTTGATTGCACTTGGCGCCCACTTAATGGTTGGTGATGGAGAGTTTCCTGGCGCTGTAATTGCACTTATTTTACTGTTGATCTCCTACGTTTACGATAAGAAAATTTATCAATAACAAGTAGAGCGGTTCCTGAATATCATTACAATTTTGCTTGTCTTTTTCCTTTATACGGCGTTAAAATCATTAACCCGAGTTATGGCTATGCGTGCAAAATCTGTAATATATCCTGAGCTCAGTATTTTTTACGAAATCGCATTAGTAAATCGCAAATCAAATAGTAATTCTGTCCTTTAAAATGGAAGATTGGAAAAATGGAAGATTGGAAAATAAAGTATGCGAAAGCTTTTTTCATTCCCATATTCCATCATTCCTACCAATAAATTTAATGATTTAAATCTGCGATTATTCTTAGCAACATGGTGAATTTACTGAGTTCTGATATCAATTCAGCTTGCACAGACCTGCCATTCAATGCCGGCAGGTTTGTGCTCATAACCCTAACATCACTTGCAATATTGGCCTTGAAATGAAAAGATGGAAGCATACCTGACTGATCCGCCAGGAAGGGGATATTGGTAAAAAGGTATGCTTGCCCTACAATTTAAACTGCAAGCTAAATTTGAGTACAAATTTTTGAGCATCAGGTTGGTCCCGGTATGTGAGACGGTGTACGCCATCAATGCGAATCATTCTAAGTATATTTTCTATGCCATAGCCTAGCTCTACATATGGGACTCCTTCAGTCAGGTGATTAAATTCGAGTGAGGAATTGCCTTCAGGATCAACAGGAGAAATGATATCTATATTTTCCTGCCGCAGGGAGCCATATAGCAAATTTGCAGTACCTAGTAAGCGCCATTTGAGTTTTCTCATCAACGGGATCTTATTCATCAATAAGCCCTGAAAAAAATGTTGGTAATGGAAGGATACATATTGATCGGAAACAAACTCAAAATAATTCATGGTGTTAAATGCCCCATTGGTATAAAAATTGGATTCATTTCCGATATGATTTTCTAGCAACAAATAGGGCAATTGACCAAAGAAATATGCTCCCCTCACCTTATATCTTGATTCTCCCAGCCCGCCGAGTCTCAGTTTGTGCTTAAATTCCAATTGAATTTTATGAAACTCAAAATCCCCGTCGAGTACGCCCTTAATTCCATAGGTATAATCCAGTTGAATGATAGGAGATCTTCGCGTACCCAGGCTAAGGCGTTCATTGCCATCCTGAAGAAACATTTCGTCTCTTGCCCACCTGGTGGTAAGTTTAATCGTTGGAGAGGAAATATCGCTTTTTAAATTTGAATCAAGGACACCCGGTTGTTCATAATAATAAAAAGGGTATTGTGGATCATAGTATTCATGACGTAAGGTCAATTGGTGTGTTAAGCCACGGGTTGGTTCGGTTTGAATACTTAAACTGTTGTCTGAGATGTAGTAAGGTCTGCTGAACGTTTGCCATCTGGTTGCGGCATAAAATATGTAGTTGTTGTCGATCAGCTCATCCGAGCGTATTCCTACTTGCTCCAGATCCTTTGAGCTGTGCAGCTTGAATTCTGTCCACGGCTTTCTGGATATGATATAGCTTCCTGTGAAGCCATACTTCCATTGTTCATCCAGGGATCCGTAACCGGCATAACCCCTCAATGTTACCTTTCTATGAAAATATTCATTGGTCTTCATCCCCAGACGGATGGCATGTCCTTCAAAATTATTGATGGCGTATGAATATAGGTAAGGGCCAATATCTACTTTTCCCCTTCGCCAATATCCGGTGGTTGCCAGCTTTACAAATTCAACATAGCTTTTTACACGGGGTATTTCTACTAAGGTGTCAATGACCAGATATGTGTTGAGTTGTTGTGGGCTGAGGCT
The DNA here is from genome assembly GCA_030589835.1 of Cyclobacteriaceae bacterium. Next base: position 12,022 of record JAUUZS010000025.1, on the reverse strand, counting down.
TTCCGGCCTCACGGCATTCCAATATTCCGGCTGATGGATATTGAAATCTTCAGCAATCAATACTTCATTGGCATAAAATTTTTTGTCTTTAGTATCATTTACTTTCCAATTTGAGGTGGTATTATATGCTTTTATCAAGAAGCTGGCAGCATCTTTACTCAGGTCGTTTACATCGATCAGCAGACTTGTTTTTATAGGAAGCCATGCCCCGGCATCTGTTTTATCAAGTTCTTGTTGAAGAATAATTTTCTCGATAAAATTAAGATTCGTAGCTTGGTCAATGGTCAGGTCAAGCTTTTTGAGAGCGAAATCAGCAGTAGTGATCCAAATTTTTCCGTTGAAGGCCGGATCCTGTATTCTGTTTGGAAAAACAGCTAATTCAAAACACTGGTCATTCCCGACAATCAGGGTATCTAATATTTCATAATCATAAAATATCTTCCAACCATCAGCAATGGGAGATATGAACTCTTTCTCTAAAAACCTCAGCCAATTCTGATAGAAATTATAGTCCTGGTATGCGGTGCCTACCAATTGTGATATCATGCTTCCATCCTCCACTGCCACACCCGATACTTTGGTTTTTTGCACTTCCTCTTTTCGTGCAAAAGGATCATTTTTTACATAATACCTGGAAACAGTTTCCGAGAGAAAGATTGGCAAAATGGCATTTCCTTTGACATTTTTTTCTAAAGACGTACTGTCAATGCCCTCCCAGATATCCCTGATCATTTTACGTTTGCTAAGCTTGGTAGAGATGTTGTCGATATCAAATTCCAAACGGTTATAGCTTTGATATTCATACGAATCCAACCTTCTTTTGTCATGCTGCTTTTTATTTGCAACCGTTTCCCTGATTATGGCCCATGCAGGATTTTCTCCACTTAGCACAACGATTTCTTCCAGGTTAACCAATTGTTTGCTGAGCTTGATGGATAGCCTTTGCTTTTGACCAACCTGTATCGGCATCAGAAGTTGGGCATAACCAACAAAAGAAATGACGACGGTATCGTGATTTTCTGTGGAGGTTAAGGAAAAATTTCCATCCGCATCGGTGATGGTTCCTACACTGGTTCTTTCGAAATAAATATTTACAAATTGAATGGCATTACCACTTAATCTATCGACAACACGTCCGCTAATCTCTGTGATTTTTTGGGCATAGGAAATAGTACCCATTAAAAAAAAACAGAAAAGAAGTATTAGAAGGCGTCGATATGTTTTTTCTGGACGTTCGATAAATAGGTTGTTTTGAGCCTGTTTCTTTTTATAAGTTGGAAAAAATTATGTAAGATTCCTAACCTGCATAATTCAGGAAATCGTTATTTATACTGTTAATGGGTTCTTTATCACTTCATTGACCTTGTTCTGAAATTTATTTGAATATTAACTTTTATCACCCTTTACGCTATTCGATCTGATTGCCATTGATTTATCCTGACCCAAAAGATTTCAACCACTAGCCAGATAAAGGCTGTGAGCTATCCATTTTTCAATTAACCCTTCAAAACGCATATTGTTTTCTCAAGTTTCGCATCATATTACAAACCACCCATTGCCTGAGCCAAGTCATGCAGGATTTATTGATGCAAGGATCATTTTACATCATTGAGAAAAATGACATTTAACATGTACAACCTTTAATAATTCATAGCGAGCAACGTTGTTTTTTCTCCATCATTCTCTGTGATGTATTTTTTACCAGCAGATGTAAAAAAGGGACTTTACACTGAAATTCGCAGCGCAATCAAATTAATTTGCATAGAATAAACATATTATAAGCTCCTCACAAAGGTGGGCTGATTTGCTTATCTTATGACAAGCTAATTATTGATGAGTTAACTTTCCATAGTAATCGTACCAAGTATTTTTCCTTGACTAAGATAAAAAGATAAATAACTCGAAATTAGGGTGATTCGGCTATTCCTTTCTTTGGTACTATTTGTAGGTAAGTACGTTATTTTGAGTGTTCCTGGGTCACCTCAAATCGAATGCTTTTTGAGTATACCTCGCCGTTTTTGCCCAATCCAACTAAGTTGATTTCATAGTGGTTTACGTCATCGGAGGTATAAAATTCGATGGAAGCATTGCCCTTTTCATCCAATGTGAATTCAGGGTTCCAATAGAGGGTATTCCTGAAATCCGGCGTGGTAACCTTTTTTTTGAATGCAGAAGGATATTCAGTGAAATAATATTGTTTCAAGGGCTGAACAGCATCATAGTCTATTACCATAGCATTTTTGTGCAGTGTATACCCATCCAGGTCACCATCGTAGGTTGTGTAGGTTACGATTCCCATGCAATCGAGGTAGCCTTTATGAAACCTCCTTTTTACAGTTTCTATCTTCTCGACTTTCAGGGGGTCAAGGTCAATTATTTCGTCGGCATCAAAAACAGGTACTCCATCCAATAACATCAATGGATTTTCCTTAAATATTATATTTCTTTCAATATCAAGAGCCATAAAGTGGTATCCCTGCTTGTTTATTCTCACATTCACTCCATATACATATTCCCTCATTACTTCTTCCATGACAATAAAACGAGTGAAATCATCTAAATAATATCTTGAATCCGGCTCGTAATAAAAACTTGAAGAATCTACTGTGGTGAGCAAGGGCTGTTGAGGCTGAAACTTCAGATTGGCATTTTCGATCTGCATATTTTTACTCTGATGAATTATCCATTTCTCCATTTTCTCATCAAGATTGAGCGGTGGAAGGTCAATGTCTGCGTATTCATGAGAAAAGGGATCATCGATATTAATGGAATAAATGGTGTCCCTGGTATTATCATTCTGGATAACGATTTCATTTCTGCCATACACCTCTTTGAGCTCAAAAATAAAGCTCCCGTCCCTTCTGGATCTGGAGGTGAAAAACCGAATGTTTTTGCCGGGGATTGACAAATAAGTCATAATATCCCCTGTGGGCTCCTGGGTAAATTTGTTGCGGATCGTACCCGACACAATGGGTCCATGATATTCAGGAATATATTCAGGTGCTTCCTCTTGCTCAATGTTTTTCCAGATGAAATCGTCTTTTGCATGAGCAATCAATAGCCGATCAATTGTTTCTTTTGCCTCGGGATCAGAGCCGTCAAATAATGCTTCCAGGTTAAAAACATATCCATTTATTGACTGGCCGAGCAATAGGTGGTCAGAAAGGTTTCGGTGATTGGGATCGAATTGCTTGTGATGAGAAGCCACTGAAATGGACAAATTCATTTCTTCCGGTGTCAGGCCCTTGTTCAGCGATGAAACATCTACTCTAACCTTTTCTCTTGTGCTATAGGTTTTTTGTGAAAGTTCCATGCTCAAAACATCCTTGTCTATTGCCCTCTTAAAAAAAGACCTGCTGCACAAAGCTGTGCCTTGCGATGAAAACAAGGTAATGGCAGAAACACCTTCCGGCACACCATCCTTATCAATGTCTGATACTGATTTAGCGTTAACTAGCATAATTCGTTTTGAGGCCACAATTTTTCCATGACTGTGAATGACATAATAAAGCAAATCCGAATCGTAATTTTTTCCTTTGCCATGAATATGGAATTCATACTTATTTCCTGTGTCTTGTACAGCTATCGATGCTCCGCTGTCCTGTATGGTGGGCAATGCATGAGTAGAAGAAACCTTGCCATTGAGGGATATTTCAGCGCGATACTTTTTGTTGGATTGAGGAGTAAAGGTAAAACTTCCCATTCCTGATTTTGAAGAGCAAAACTCTAAAATGATGGTATTGTCATCTTCTATCAGTTTACCACAAAAGCTAAAAGGGCTTCCATTGGAGTCAAGCCCCTCAAACACGACTTTACTTTCAACGCCATCAAGCAGTGTTCCACTTTCGGGATAAAAGTTCATCGTCGCATTTTCTGGCAATGGCTTAGGTGATAATCCAAGATTGCGAAATGGATTGATGATCGTGGTCATGGAATGAAAATAGGAATTCGGCCCAAAATTTTTCATCCATCTGGTGTACCCTCTTACAATGTAATTGCCCGAATGCTGGCTGGTCGGTATGTATATTTCACCATAACCAACACCGTTTTCCAATAAAATTTTAGCCTGTAGTGTTGAAGAATTCTCTTCGTCCATCACTTCTACGTAAGCTACTTTGCTCAATTTTGATGGCCTTGATTTTGTTCCTTCAAGACATAATACCTTTAGCTTCATTTGCTCACCGGCCATATAATAGTCCTTGTCGACCTGAATATAAATGAGCTCCTGATAATGTTTCTGGTAATAGGTTTCAAAATCCTGAATTTTATCTGCCATATTATCATCAGCAAGTGCTGGCAACGAATTGCTGAATAAGCCAAATAAAATAAATGATAAAAAGTATATTACTTTCATGAAGTTAATTAGGTTTTATTCCCAAAAGTCAGGTTTTACATTTGTTCCGAATTTTGTACAGTCGTAACACCAGGGAGGTGCCATAGAAAATGCAGGAAATCCGGTAATCGGATCGGTAGTTTCAGTGACTAATCCCCACCTTTGATTCACCATTTCCGGAATTTGACGCTCTGACACAATGGAGTCCATACATTGCGCATATAGATCTGGAAACCTCATAATAGGAGGCAATTCTTTCCGGTTGATAAAGATCCGTTGTTCCCGTACAGCAGAAGCATCGAAATATCCGAGTACGAGTTCAGTATCATCGTTGATATTATAAATATTTCCCTGGACTATGGAAGGCTGAGGATCAAAGAGCGATCCCAGGTTTTCGGTAACCTTTTGCAATTCCATCCAATAATTATATGATTCTTCACTCAGGGAGTACTGTTTTACATTTACACTATATTTTACTTTTAATTTGTCCGTTTGATTGGTAATAAATAAGAGAGGATTATCACTAATTCTGTCTTCGGTCAGGTTTTTGGAAGTAGAGAGCTCGATGGAAGTGGATTTGCCAAATTTCCAGCATTCATGGATTCTCTCATCCCGAAGCTTGATCTCTTCATTTTCCCAATAAAGATAAGAATCATACTTAGATCTAAATATCCAGGATTCATCCCACTCCCAACGGTAATACCATGTGCTGTTTGATACATCATGTGTATGGACATAAATTTGTACGCCTTGTTTTGCATCATAGGATCTGTTTTCATATTCATACGATACACTATCGATATCCGGTGTGTCACGCATGGTTACACTTGACGATTCATATTTATTCCCATTTATGGTCTGAATGTGTATTTGATAAGCGTTTCCTATTTGAACGTTGACAAGTCCATTATACACATATATGCCCGGGTGATCTGATTCTACCAAAACATATTCCTCACCAAGATCAGCCGAAAGGCTTACTGTTGCTCCGGATTCGGGGATAAACGCCGAGGTATCTATAGGGATTGATCTGGATAGTTTTACTTCGAAAGGTTCCTGGCCGTCGGATAAAAATGCTTCTACGACCAATACATTTTCATAGCCCTGGGCAGGAGGATCAAACTCCTGAACGCAATTGCTGAAGAGCAAGGCCAGATAGAACAGGTTTAATATATATTTTGAAAATTTCATTAAAATCTAAAATTATACGTTAGAGTAGGAATCGCTTCCGCAAATATCGAAAGCTGGTATCCTTTCACATTTCCTCTTGTGGAGACAAAATAAATAGAATAGGCATTGTCTCTGGAAGTAATATTATAAATGGCAAAGGTCCAGGAACTGTGGTTCAGCTTTTTGATTTTATGGTTGCCCTCAAGACTTATCGACATGTCGAACCTGAAGTAATCAGGAATTCTAAATTGATTCCGGTCGGAATAATGCAATCGTTCCACACCTCCATAGGTATATTTTGCCACAGGATAAGTTATAGGCCTTCCTGTACTGTAGGTTAGGTTTCCCGAAACGCTGAACCTCCGGGAAAATTTCCAGTTGGAAAGCACCGTGAAGTCATGAGGCTTATCATAACTTGCCGGGAAAAATTCCCCATCGTTTAGGGATTCACCGCTGTACTGGCCATCTACTTTGATTAGCGCCCTGGAATAGGTGTAGCTAACCCAACCATTTAATTTCCCTGTTTTCTTTTTCAACAGGAATTCCAATCCATAGGATTTTCCAAATCCGCTGATAATGTCTGTCTCCACATGTTCATTTAGTGTCAGCTGTGCACCACTTTTAAAATCCAATAAGTCCTGAATCGTTTTGTAATACCCTTCTACTGATCCTTCAACGGTATTATTTTTAAAATTTTTATACCAGCCCAGAGACACCTGATCTCCCAGCTGAGGTTTTACTTGCTGATCGCTCAGTTTCCAGATATCTGTTGGCGAAATGGAAGTGGTGTTGGAAAGCATATGTATATACTGCCGCATTCTGTTGTAACTCAATTTTAGTGAGCTGTTGTTGCTTAGGGAATATCTGGCCGAAAACCGTAATTCCGGTCCATGATAAGTTTTGATATTTTCTCCGGTTTTGTAAGTGGTCTCTCCGGTTTGTGTTCCCTCGTCAATTGGTGAATCCGGCGCATATTCGGTGACCGTCTTAGGGCCAAGGTAATTATACAATGAATACCTAAGGCCTGCATAGACGGATAATTTCGGACTAATATCATACTTGTCTCCCACGTAAAAGACACTTTCTACTCCCTGTTCGCTTTCCAATATAATCGGGTTTATCAGCGATTGTTCACTTGCAGGAACCTGGCGGCCGGGTTGTAATTGATACAGGATGGAGCTCACTCCAAAATCGATCTTGTTGTTGGAAGTGGGAAAATAACTAAAGTCAATTTTGCCATTTATATTTTTTATGGCATAATCCATTTTGAAGGCATTTTCCTGGATCTTTGTGCTCTCTATTTCATACCTGTACCCACTATACACACCCGAAAAAACACCATATAGCTTATTGTTAAAAATATGCTTCCACTGCAGCGAGGCATTTTCATTTGAGTAGCTGTATACAGTATCAGAATTGAAGCTAAATTTGTCATCACTATAATAACCAGCCGCATAAATGGTGTTTTTATCGTCTATCTCATAAGACAATTTAGCGTAGAAATCATAAAAAGAAGCGCTACTGTTCTTGTATGATGCATTTGGTAATTGTTTCAATATCCAGTCGGAATAAGTACTTCTGGCACCAATGATATACGAAGCTTTGTCCTTAATAATCGGCCCTTCAAAAGCAAGTCGTGCCGTTACCGGACTAATGCCCCCACTTCCTACAAATTCCTTTTTGTTTCCCTCCTTTGCCTGCACCTCAAAAACAGATGATATTCGCCCCCCGTATTGTGCGGGGATGCCCCCTTTGTGCAATTCCACACTTTTTATGATGTCCGGATTGAACGAGCTGAAGAAGCCAAAGAAATGCGTTGGGTTATAAATCGCCGCCTCATTGATAAGCATCAGGTTTTGATCGGCGGTGCCTCCTCGAACATTTATTCCATTTGCCCCTTCGCCAACGGATTGTACCCCAGGCAGGGTAAGTGCGATTCTCAGGATATCAACTTCCCCCAAGACCGGCGGCACTTTTTTCATCGATTGTGCATCCAGTTTATCAAATCCCATTTGCATTCCGGCGATATTTATGTCTTTTTCCGATTCAATGATTACTTCCTTCAAAGGGATCACATCCTCAATCATTTCGATATTCAGGTTACCCTCACCATACAGCATTATTTGCCTTTTTGAGTCTTTATAACCTATGCATTGCAATAGCAATTCTTGTTTCCCTTTGGGAATGGTAAGTGAATAATACCCAAATTGATCTGTGGCGACACCAATGCGTGGATCATCGATATATATCAGGGCTCCTATCATCGGCTCACCGGTATCAGAATCCCGGATATGTCCTGCCAGATTGATATACGCTCCATCTGTGATGACCGACTTATCCCCTATTTCGAACAAGGTATTTTCAAGGGTATTTTGAAGTTTTGTGTGCTTTTCTTCCTTGACTAAAAAGTCAATGACCTGTATTTGAGTCTCATTGAGGTTTTCTCCCGACCTGTCAAAAAAATTGAATGGCAATCCTTCCCGGACTTCATACCCATGGGTAAGGATAATCTTACCGTTTTCATTTATAAAAAAGTGTATTTGAGATTCCCGGAATACGCGTGTCAAGGCATTCTTTAGTGACTCCTTATTAAAAATTGCAGTAACAAAAAAGCTATCCACCATTTGTGGGTGATACATAAATTCTACCGGTATTTGCCTTTCAATGTCATGTGCAAAAAGATCGAAGGGCGTATTTTCATATTGACCTGTAACAATCAAATCATTGACCTGCCCAAACGATTTGGTAGAGATCAGGGAAAAAACTATGAAAATTAAGGGCAGAATTTTTTTCATAATGACAAATTATAAAAGCGAATCATAGTATTTTACTACCTCAACCAATTGCTTATCCGGTTCGTGTTTAAAGCGGAAATTATTTTTTTTGATAAAGCTTTTTATTTCCTTTTTTCGATCTGACAGTGTTTTGAGGATAGAACTCTTCTTTCTCACCCTATAATAAATTTCATTTTTCCTGATATAGTATCTATCCTTTATCGAAAATTTTTCGCCAACGTTATTTATTTCGCTCATTTTCACGATTTCTTTTCTTCGTTTTACCAAAACTTCTACATCCTTAGTGGTATACATCTGATTATAAAAACCGGTTTTAAGATTGGATATTGTATCGGTATCAAGCCAAATGAAAGAATAGCCCATAAGTTCAAATGAGCTTACTTTTGGACTATATAATTGTACTGGTGAAAGGCGTCCTTCAGAATTGAAATATTCCACCAATAAAAGATCACGGTGAATATCATATTTCAAATAAATATTTTCAAAAAAACGGTTTTCATAAATCAGCGACCCTTCTTCCCAATATTCATTGATAAAATATTGATGTCCTTGCACTCCACTATGAGGGCTAAAATAACTGCGTCCGGTATTCACTGATGAATTTTTCCCTACCTGATCATTATAAAATGATACCGTATTAACAAGTGCCATTTGAACGGCATCTTCTTGTGGGTCTTTCAATTGCTGAGTAAAAGCAGCTGAATAAAATAGAATTACAAAAATTAAAGCTCCGAAGGCCGTAAAAATGGTGCGTTTATCCAATACCTTATCTTTTTGCTGTCTCATTTAATTTATTCAAAAACCAAATAGCGCTTAAATTGAATGTGTAACATGAGCATAAAAATTCAAAATATGATTTATGATTAGCTCATCGTTTTCATAAAAAATTAGGCCGTAAAAATGGTAATTAATTCTGATTAAAATCTGAATTATGGAATTATTTCAATAAACGGTGCATATAAGCAAAGAGCGGTTATTCTGAAAGACCCTGCCAGGGCACGTTTCCTGCTGATTGCAATTGCTTCATCATGAGGCCGTTCAGCAGTTTGTATTGATTTGGCTCGCTTTTTATCAGGTTTGTGGTTTCGTAAGGGTCTTCTTTCAAATTATACAATTCCTGCGGCTCAAAAGGGCTGTTTTGCAATAACTTCCAATCATTTAATTGAACAGCCTGAATGGTTAATCCTCCGTACCCATTTCCCCCTTCACGCCTGGTGAAGTAAAGCAATCGATCCTTATCACTCATACTTTTCCCCAATAAAACAGGCAGAAAACTAATCCCATCAATTTCATGGTCTAAATCTATACCCGCAACTTGAAGTAGGGTAGGATATAAGTCCATTGTTACGGCTTTATAATTTGAGACCGAACCCGGGGAAATGTGATTTTTCCAAACTATAGAGGTAGGTACCCTCAATCCACCTTCGTACACACTTCCCTTTCCATTCCTCAAAGGGCCATTATTGGCTTCATACTTAAGATGCCCTCCATTATCGCTGGTGAAAACAATAATGGTATTTTCATACAGATTATTTTGTTTCAGCGCATCGATTACCTGGCCAATTCCATGATCCAAATGTTCGATAAACGCCACCAGATTTGCTCTTTTATCACTTAATCCTGGCGCCCTAAGCTTTACTTTATCCAACCAATCTTCTGGTGGTTGTATTGGTGAATGTGGTGCATTGTAAGCCAGATACAGGAAATAAGGTTCGGCGGATTCTTTTTGATTGCTGATATAATCCATCGCCCATTGGGTAAAGATATCTGTGGCATGTCCTTCAGGATCAATTTCTTTCTCATTCTCCCGCATATAATTGATTCCATGTCTTCGATGCGTCCAATAATCATCCATCATATCACCCAGATATCCATGGAAAAAATCAAATCCCCGCATCGTGGGAATGTTTGGCTTTTCAAGACCAAGATGCCACTTTCCTATGATTGCTGTTTTATAACCCCCTTCTTTAAATTTATCTGCAATCGTAATGGCGGAAGGATTTAAAAATCCCCAACTGTTGTCTTTGTTTGTTCTTACCACTCCCGGCACGCCGGCTTTATCAGGATAAAGCCCAGTGATCAGTGATGCTCTGGTGGGTGAACAAACAGGGCAATTTGCGTAAAAATTATCGAACTTCATCCCATCAGCAAACAGATTGTCCATCGAAGGGGTCACTAAATCTGACGCCCCACATGCTGCTACATCGTAATACCCCTGGTCATCTGTGAGAATTACAAGCACATTGGGTTTTTCTGTTTTATTATGTAATTGGGGTAAAACATGCGAAAAGGGAAATGCCCAAAGCAGCAGTGGAAGAAGAAAATTTTTCATAAAAAGTAGGGTGGAATTGTAGGAATCATTTTTATCATCAGCTAACTGTTTCTTCAAAGGTGATACTGACCGGGCTATCATATTTGAGCCCAATAAGCTTAGAAGCATTTCCTTTGTTGATGCCAATCTCAAGCAACCCCAGGTCATTGAATATCACAAAGCATTCCCCATCATCAACATCGCCATAGGAATTGTTGATAACTTCTGCCGTTTCGCGGCTAAATTGGATTAAGAACCGGCGTTCTTTACATAAAATATTAAATACCTTTTCTTCGATATTTGTAATGAGATTTCCATAATGATCGATCCTGATCACATTGCCTGAAATCTGCTTTTTCGTTGCCCTGAATTTCCGGTCAATCTTTCGCAAATAATCTTTGGTATACACCCCTACATCGTTCATTCCCTTGCCACTGGCCAGCATGGCCGCCGATTTGGCGAGAATATTTTTTGCCGGAAAACTTGTATGACCCCCGTCGCTATTGAACAATTCGGCAATCATACCCGGTTCTTCTTCATTTATTAAACTTATAATGCCAATATCCGGAACGACAAAATAATGATCTTCAATTTTAGATGTGAGAAATCTGTTGCTTCTCTCCCCATGTGAATTCACGGCAATCAAATGAACCGTGCCTTTTGGGAAATCCCTGAATACGGATTTTATCACATATGCCGCATGGGCAATGTCGAAAGACTCGATTTCATGACTGATATCGATAATTCTCAAACCGGGATTAATACTCAGTATTTTTGCCTTCACGGCTGACACATAATGATCACTCCTTCCGAAATCAGACATAAAAGTTATAATAGCCATAGAGAGAAGAGAATTATTGCTTAATATTGTTACCGCAAAAATAAATATTTTTTGGCCATAAACGATAGGGTAAACAACTAATTAATAATACGTTTGGTAGAAAAAATAATAACCCTCGAAAATATCTCGCTGGTAGATTTTCTGGGTGTAGACAACAGCAATATCAAGGAGGTCGCAACTGCTTTCCCCAAAACGAAAGTCATTTCCAGAGGTAATGAAATAAGAATTCAGGGTTCTGGCACAGAAATACTTCGCGTCAATGAACTTTTCAATTCCTTGCTAAACCATTATCACAAATTCGGTAAAGTCACTTTCAATAATGTAAAAACATATATTGAACAGGGAAATGTGGCTGTAGAATTACACATGGAAGAGGTGTTGATTTATGGAACACGTGGTGCACCGATAAAACCAAAGACCTCTAACCAGAAAACATTCATCGAAACCGTAAAGAAGCATGATGTAGTATTTGCCGTTGGGCCTGCAGGGACAGGAAAAACATATATTGCGGTGGCTCTTGCTGTGCGGGCACTGAAAAACAAGGAAATAAAAAAAATAATAATTACCAGGCC
>JAUUZS010000501.1 GCA_030589835.1 Cyclobacteriaceae bacterium | reverse complement strand
AGTTTCAAATGAGGAAGAACAAATAAAATCGGAGCTTAAATCCTTATTAATCAAAGCGGAAGCAGAATCTCCGTGGATTAATCACGAAAATACTTCAGATAAAGAATAGCCACATCATGCGAAATATCTGGCTTCGGAGGACTTTATGAAGAATTTTGAGGCCAACCTGGGAACATGATCCGGGAAATATCATTTGGTCCAGTCGCGATCACGGAAAACTCTTCGTGTAGCCAGAATATTGAGGAATAAAAAAGGCATCCCATTTTGAGATGCCTTTTCAATGATCATTTTTGTTTTTACTAAGATTCAGTTACTTCAATAGTATTTATTGAGTCTCCTTGCTGTATGGTATCCAATACCTCTAATCCTTCAGTGACTTTTCCAAACACCGTATGGTTTCTGTCCAGATGTTTGGTATTTTCTCTACTATGACAAACGAAGAATTGAGATCCCCCTGTGTTTCTGCCAGCATGCGCCATCGATAGTACACCTCTGTCGTGATATTGATTTTCACCATCCAATTCACAATCAATAGTATAGCCGGGTCCGCCTGATCCGTCACCTTTTGGGCAACCTCCCTGAATTACAAAATTTGGGATTACCCTGTGCCAGGTAAGGTTATCATAATACCCATCTTTGGCAAGTTTTGTAAAATTTTCTACTGTTTTTGGCGCGTCAGCTTCAAAGAACTCCACCTTCATATCGCCCTTGTTTGTTTTTATTAATGCTTCCTTCATCAATTTTTTTGTTTATATCGTCGGCAAAGTTAGCAATTTATTTTTACTGCGAATACTCATCTGGAGTTTCTTTAACCTGGAAGTCGAAAGTTGTTTTTACCAGCACCTGGAGCCTAGCACCAAGAGACCGGCACCCATTTCCCGACACCCAGTAACATTTTTTTGCAAATTTCTTACCCCGAAAATGCATTGAAATCATACCTCAATTTTGATCCGGTATCCAGCGTTGATGCACGCATAAGTGCTCCAGCACCATATTTGTTTTTTATTGTGTCTGTTGCCTTAAAGAGACTGATCTCCTCCTGAGTGTCATCAAACAAGTTGATCTGATAATTCCCGTGAGCAAGCTTGCTTAGCCTAATCCCAATCAATCGTATCAGGATGCGCCTGGTGTACAATTTATCGAAAAGGCCCAGTGCCTTGTCGATCAGTGTCTTGTCAGATGAAGTATATGGAATATGTAGTTGTTTGCTGGTGGTTTCAAAATCTGAATACCTGATTTTCACTGCTATGCATGCGCATAATTTTTTTTCACTCCTCAGCTTAAATGCCAGTTTTTCAGCCATGGCCGTGAGTATGGCTTTCATCTTCTTTACGTCGATGCTATCTGCTTCGAAGGTACTTTCTGTTGATATGGATTTACGTTCTACAAAGGGCACTACGGGGCTGTTGTCAATTCCATGAGCTTTATTCCATATGATGCGTCCATTTTTTCCAAAGGTCGCCTCCAGCATACCGACTGGCATTTCGCGAAGTGTTTTTACTTTGGTAATACCCATTTCATAAAAAAAGTCAGCAGTCTTTTTTCCTATCATGGGGATTTTCCGGATGGAGAGGGGGGAAAGGAAGGCTTCTTCATAGCCGCGCTCTACATGCTTTTGGCCATTGGGTTTTGATTCTCCGGTGGCGACTTTCGATACCAGCTTATTGATGGACAAGCCCATAGAGATGGGGAGCCGGGTTTCTTTCATGATCTTTTGCCGTAATTCAGCTGACCATTTATAGCAGCCGAAAAATTTGTCCATGCCGCTCAGGTCCAGGTAAAATTCGTCGATGGAAGATTTTTCAAAAAGAGGGGCTTTCTCGCGAATGATTTCAGTAACGATTTTGGACTGCATGCTGTAGGCTTCCGTATCTCCGGATATTACGATAGCGTCGGGGCATAGCTGTAGCGCCAACTTCATGGGCATGGCAGAGTGCACGCCAAACCTTCTCGTTTCATAACTGCAGGCCGCCACAACTCCGCGATCACTTTTCCCTCCAATGATCAACGGCATGTTTTTGAGCCTGCTGTCGCGTAGGCATTCTACCGACACAAAAAATGCATCCAGGTCCATGTGCAGTATCGATCGCCCCTCATTTCCAATCATTTCAAATTATAAGCTAATAATTTTAGTTTTATTTTGTATTAGATATTCTTTTTACTAAATTTATACGTAAAAATACTAATAATAGTAGTAATAAATAGAAATAAAAATAATTATTCGAGATCAAATTGGAGTAAAAATGCAGGGACCTTACAGTGAAAGATATGATGGAATGCAGATAAAAATTGAGCGTAAAAAGCTAAAATCAGGCAAATGCCAGGTAAAATTTTTTACAGATGGGTTGCTTGCTGAAGATTTTTATGGATACGCATTGGTCGAGGGGGATAAACCATTGATGGAAGTAGTAAGAGATAATAAGGCCAGACTGACCGAAGTGGGCAGTATAAATAATTATTACCAACAGAATTTATATTCGATAAAGAGAAATAGAATTCCGGAGGAGGATTTAGTAATATTTAAAGCCTAACATGATCAAAGAAATAATTTAATAACCAATATATCAATATCTTACATAGTTGGATTTAAAGGAATAGATTAAAAATTATTAGGACTAAATCTCACATACAAACAAGGAAATGAGTCTGATAAGCGATAACCTGAAATATTTAAGAAAAAAAGTAAGCCTTACCCAGGAACAAATGGCCCAGCAAATTGGTATAAAAAGGTCATTGCTCGGTGCATACGAGGAAGGGAGGGCAGACCCAAGAATCAGCAACCTGCTAAAATTTGCTGAAATTTTTAGTTTGTCAGTGGATCAGCTTATAGGAGCGGATTTAACTACAGACAATGGGCAGATTCCCAGAGAATTCAACTTCGGGAAAGTAAAAAATAATTTGCGCGTATTATCAATTACCGTAGATAAGAATGACAAAGAAAATATAGAACTGGTGCCACAAAAGGCTGCGGCGGGGTATTTGAATGGATACGCCGACCCGGAATACATCGAAGAATTGCCAAAGTTTCAGTTGCCAATCTTACCTGAAAATGCGACCTATCGCGCTTTCGAAATCAGTGGAGATTCGATGCTTCCTTTGCGGAGTGGTACAATTGTTATCGGACAATTTGTGGAAAGTTTTGGTAATCTTAAGAATGGGAAAACATACATTCTGATAACCAGGGATGAAGGAATTGTGTATAAAAGAATATTTAAATATGCTGATAATACTGAACTTTACTGTTTTGCTTCAGACAACAGGCAGTACAGCACCTACGATGTCAAAGGCGAGGATATCGTAGAAATTTGGGAGGCAAAAGCATTTATTAGTATGGAATTCCCAGATCTTGACGATGATGATGAGATTACATTAAAGAAACTTGCTGATATTGTATTGAATCTGCAGCAGGAGGTGATAAAGTTGAAGGATAGATAGTTGAGGTTTAAGGGTTCAAGAGTTAGAGGTTCAATGGTTAACTCAATTCGCAGCCTTATCTCATCCATAACTTTTCAAAGTTTCCACCAACTTGTCAACTCGCTCAAGTGCACCTTTATTGGCATTTTCATTGGCGGTCAATTCATACCAGAAACCATCTCCGGGAGAAATATAATTGCCGGGGGTTTTAGGAATTTTATCAAATCCTTTCTCTGGATAATAATCAAAGCTGAAAATGTATTT
>JAUUZS010000203.1 GCA_030589835.1 Cyclobacteriaceae bacterium | reverse complement strand
TTTCTGGAAACCAACATAGATTTTTTGGGAGCTGATTTTCTATATGATTTGGATATTGATTTTCGAACAAAACCCACCTTTGATCTGCAAAATGGAAACAAAGTTGCCATCTACAACCTGGGAGTAGATCTTTTTATTCGCTTAAGGATGAAAACTACATTTGAATATACTGTAGAATTGGATACCTCCGGACCAATACCTGATAAATGTACTCCCTGGGAGGATGACATCGTTTTGTCAAAGACAAAGAAAACGGTTCAAGTTTTTGATATTGGAGTTCCAATCAAGAACCTGAAACTTAAAAAAGCAGTTGGCAAAATTGTGATAAATGATGAAGAAAAGCATCTGGAATGCGAAGTAGTAGACTTGGATATAAACATTTTTGATTATGTGGATAATACGTGTGCATTTTTAGGTTTACCGGAGTTCATCCGGGATAAGATTGTCACCGGTATGAAAAAGAAACTTATCGATTCCATACCGCCCATTGTGCTCACGCCTACAATATTCGATCTGGATATTAAAATGATCGATTGGAAATTGAACATCGAAGCAAGAAAACTGCAGATCACCAATCATGAAGCAGTAGTTGGCGCCTTTTTGCAATTTAAAGAGCTGCAAAATCAAATAAAACCTGTACCAAAATATATTGGGAATACCAATACCATGGAAGTGCACCGTTCCGGCTGCGATTCGATTTATGATACCTATGAAACGCATCAGGAGGGCTTTTACATTCTACAAAATGCTTTAAAAAAGAAGTATGATGGATGTAAAAAATGCCTCCCCGGCTTTCATAAAAGATAACTTTTTCGTACATTCATCATTCGAGCGAATTGAATTGGCTATAGGGTTTTGGTTTTAGAAAAGATTATAGGATTTAGAAACACTGGATAGGAAAAGCAAATATGCACCAAGATAAAGCGACACGTTTTCTAAAAGTCTCGAATTATTGTGGCCCCGGTCGTTAACGCGTCCGGGTCCTTTTTTTTGCGCCGTGCAACTTATTAGTAAACTCACATTTTTCAAGCTGTGTAAACCTTGATCTCTAGCATTCTGAATCAGACTCTGACTTTATAGACAGACCCTAAATAGAGCCTGTCCAAATCAATATTTTGCGTCATTGCGAAAATTTTAAGCACTAAAGTTTTTCGCAATCTCAATCCATGGAGGATACTGCAACGAAAACTCCATTGCTTTCCGTTTTCTCGCAGTGACGTGGTTTTTCAATTGATCTCAGATTATAAAAAGATAAAGTGTACTTACTTTTTAAATAATAATGGCAATCATTAAAAATTAACCATCAGCTTTTCATCTGGATTTTTAATGGGCGAGACTCCTTCAAAGACTTTCACAACATCCCTTTCCGTATCGGTTAATGTAATTTTATAGCTGCCTTGTTCAAAATCTTTTGGTTTGAATTCATTGCCTTTCATTCGTACAGCATACACCAACTCCCCGGTTTTTTCATTTTCAACTTCAATTACCGGATTATCAATTCCTTCCACTAAAATCATTGGCAGATATGCCTTTGCTTTTCGTCCATAATTATCGAATTGGCTGATGGTTTTGGGCCATCCATCATATTGTGCATCCTTTTGAGGATCGGCATAGCGAGGCCAGCATTCCATTCGGATGGTTCTGTCTTTTTTGTTCATCTTTACAATACCATAGCCAGGCATATTATCATGCAGGGCAAGTGGTTGACGATTGGTGGATATACCCGTGAATCCTGTAGGATTTGTGACGGCATAGACGGTCACCAAATTACCAAATCCATCTTTGTGCTTGCCCATATTTTGAGGGGCGTCTTCAGGTCTGTCCAACCCGATATTGTCGGGCCACCATACACGTGGATAGAAGTTTGCTACGGATGGCACACAAAATGAGTAGATAGCATCACCCCATTCGTCAATTCCATGATGCTCGATGGATGCCAAATGCTGATCGCCTGCTAAATGAAATGCAAAGGACTTTCGCAGTGCGCCAACTGCTTTATTTCGTCCTGTTTGAGGCCATCCGTTTGCGTCAAGGTCAGCAATCAGGCGAAAAAGGCCAGCACCATGATGTGTGGCCATATTGGCAAAGATCGTCTGCGATAAGGCGATCTTCATGTCCTGTCCTTTCCAGTCGGTCGCCCAGTCGTTCAGGAAGGTCAATTGCCGGTCCCCGAGTAGTTTCTTGCCCGGTAAGTCAATCTTCCGGATGTCAAAGTCCGGATCGACCACGTGGTCGGGCCTACCTTTGGTGATAAATGGATTATCGGCACATCCCGATTTGAATTTCCGGTCTTCCAGCACGGCAAATCCTACTCCCCCATAATTCATTGAAGTATAGTACACGCCAATGTTCTGCTCAATTGGAGTTGGATCATATGGATCTGGCAGATTGCTGCACTGAGTTCGCTCTACCATTTGCGCAAACCATGCAGGATGCACATATCCTCCTTTATTATCGACATCAGTAGAGCGGCCGCCCTGTCCCCAAATATTCCCCTGATACACATCATGATCGTCAGGAATAGAGATAGTAGGGATATCTTTGGTTAAATTTCGATATGCCAGGCAATAGAGATACCATTTGTATAAATAGTCCAATTCGTAGTGCTCCGTGTCTGGAAAGGTTGGACTATCGCCTTCATACACTTGGTCTCCGCTAAAAAACAGCACATCGGGCTGGTGAGTGCGCACGTTTTTAACGAGATCTGCATGAGGATACCAGATGCCACTGGAATCAAAATTAAAGGTGCCTGTAATTCTTCCTAATCCGGCGTGGGCAATATTATGATTACCTGTAAAACCGGCGATGACCAGTTCTTCTTTTTCAATGGGATCGTGCCGGATCGTACCGCTCCAATAGGCCGTCTCTGTTTCTTTTTCTGAAGACCGATAAGTATATTTCACACGGTATGGGGTATCACGAGTCGATTCCCAACTGCTGACCCTGAATGTTGCGGTATAGCCTGGAGTGATCAGCTCTGCTTTTGAAATTTCCTTCCAGGCGTCGTCTTGTTTCAATTCCAAAATTACTTCTTGTGGATCAGTTTTGCTTACCGGTGCCATTTGCGCAGTCATTTTCAGGATATCGTTACTAAGCGTATATTGTGTGCTGATTATTGGGCCGGCAGTTTCTTCGAGATGCACGAGTTTAGTTCCCCAAATTTCGAGATTGTTAAACCAAAATGTACCAAGATGATCACCTGTACCCGGATGGGAAACCAGCGCAATGTTACCGACTAATTTTTCATTGCTGATATCTGGCAAAGTGAGTGCTGCTGTCCCGCATTTTAATGTCATGGTATATCCTGAGTTTTCATATCTGGTTTCAACAAACAGGCCATTGCTTTCAGAGAGACTTGCTTTAGCTTGCATTAAAATCTCATTCTTCTCCATGTCTTTGATAAATAAGTCCCCGGAAGCGGTGATGCCTGCAAAAAGACCCGCACCGGGCCCTGGTTTTTGCTGTATTAGCGAAGCTCCCCACACATCAAGCTTGGGTCCGGCTCCAATTAAAAATCCGCATGCCGCATCCTCATTTTGCATGGATTGGATTGCTCCTGCATCAATTTTAGCAAAAAAATCACCTTCTTTGTTTGCCAACCTGTAATTAATGAGATGGGTGGTGCGTAACATTAACCGTGGATTGTCGGAGACACACTCCAGACGGCCATTTTGAATTTGCCAATCCTGCAATCGGTTTGCCCAAAATTCACTTCCAACCCAAACACGGTCATCAACGGAATCCCATGATTTCCTGAAATTGTTTTCACGGACACCGCAGGAACTAAGTGCCAGGTAAATTAGGGCAATAAAGAGGATTTGCTTCATGATCTTTCATTTATCGTTTAATGACTTCTATTTGTATGCAGATTCTTTGCTATCTGCTTGTACTAATTATAAATTTTATCCTTCTTCTGGGATTTACAAAAACCAGGCATTACATGCTCTTTGGGCTTCAGACTTATGCACAACAAATTTCTATAAATATAGGGATCAAAGACAATAAAAATAATTGGGTGTGCTACAAAATGCAGATTTGCTTTTATTGAATTACCACGGTGCTTTACCCAGTGGGCACTTTACGCTGAAAGAGGAGAGCTTTAGCAAAAAAAATGGGGCTAAATTTAGGACTAAAGCCACTTCGGGAAATTTTATTATCCGGGCTAAAGCACCATGGCTACTCATATAGACTTTCTGCAAAATCCGCAAATTGTCCTACACCCAAATAATACGGATCCGAATGAATTATTTCCTTTCCTTATATTAAAAGACCCTAAGGTGATATTGTGGTGGAAAGAAAAAAACAAACCACCATGATTCAATAACAAGGAAGGGTTATATTAGGATTATGGGAATAAGAACGATAATTCGATTCTTCATTGTTGAAAAATGATCCGGCATCAAAAAAAGTTAATTCTTTGGTTGCAAATCAATAAGTTTGTTATTCCCCGCTTTATTTTTTTTCAGTTTAAATTCATCCCGCAATGCCCCGGTAGCAGAAAATGCTTTGTACGACAAGGTATTATCATCAATAGAAATGACCTGATAGAGCTGTGTGTAGGAGATGTTTTTATGCATCCAATCTTTGTCCCCCGCAGGGTAAAGCTTTGGCCCACTAACTGAAACCACATAAATGATTGAAGGCTTAATGTTCGGGTTGTCTGTCGCCGATCCTCTGCCATAGGAGTGATCATGTCCAGTCAGTACCATATCAACACCATATTTTTCGAGAATAGGCTGAAAATGTTTTCGCAGGTGGGTATTGTCGCGACTCTCCTTTGGGGAGTAAAAAGGAAGGTGCGTAGTGACAATAGTCCATTTTTGAGGATTGTTTGATAATACCAGCTCAAGCCACTCTTTTTGAGCAGTAAGCTCGTATCCGGTTTCATTTTCCAGTTCGCCGTCTGTGGCCGAATCGAATGAAATAAAACGCATATTTTTATAATCGACATAATAGCACGTGCCTTCCAATCCTTTTGGCCCGTTGGCCGGCAGAGTCAACTGTGCGTTCCAGTGCGGATCAAGTGTCAGCTCATCATAATCGTGGTTTCCCGGAGTCATCAGCTGCGGAACTGTTGCATAAATAAAGGAGCCTGCATCAAAAAATCCCTGCCACTCGCTATCGGCGCCGGCACGATTGATCACATCGCCGGCATAAAACATAAATCCGGCATCAGGGCATTCCATAAATGCTTTGCGGATTACCCTGGCACATTGCGACCTTAAGCTCACCTGTGGATCCCCTAAATAAATAAATGAAAATGCCTCGTCCCGTTCTGGGGTGCTGAATTGAAACCATTCGCTCCAATAATCACCATCCCCTACCCGATAGATGTATGCTGAGCCGGCCTTTAGTCCATTAAATATATGTGAATGATGGTTTGAATATACAGTGGCTTCGCTCTCATTGATGAACGTTAAGGTGGTGGTTTTAGCGTTAAACAGTTTGCTGTCTTCCGGCTTGATGCGTGTGTCCGTTGCAGCCTGCAATTCACAATGACCGGCTTTCATGGTCGTGTCGGTTCGCCAGGTTACTGCCATGGTAGTGGAAGGGTCTTGGCCAGGATTTAAAATTATCCTATCCGGCCATTTTGAGGGAAAATTGGTCTGTGCAAATAATTCGCCAACTAAAGACATCCCGAGTAGGGCAACAATAATGATCTTACTAAAATAGCTATTTTTATACATAAGAACCTGGGTTATTTAGAGTCCGTCTATAAAGTCAGAGTTTGTTCAAAATGTTCGAGATCAAGGCTTGCGAAGTTTCTGAAAAACGGAGTTTACGTTTGTAAATGAGTTTTTTAGAAACAAGCATAAAGCAGAGATCGGACTTTATGGACAGACACTATTTATTATAGTACTGCCATATGGTTAGGAGGGGCTATTTGCTGTGGACAGTTTATTTTTATGCTAATGGCAAAAGGCTATAAAGTATTGTATGTGTACAAACTGACCCTGCAACATATGAAATTGGAGCCGTCTTTTTCTTAAATATAAAATCCTTGCTTTAATCTCTTTCGTCTTATGACTTCTTAAAATCTGTATTCACGGAACTTGTCGAAGCAATAAACTAACTTCTGCTCCTTCTACTGCCATAGCTCCAGCCTTTTATACATTGATCACTTGAAGTTGTTTTTTTATCATACTGAAGTTTCGCACTTCCACTAAATTTACTAATAATCATCATTTTAAGGAATCAATAAAAATGGTAAATATCTGATAAACAACAAAATAACGATTCCATATTTGAGTATTTTTTCTTAGTGAATCTTTGTGTCTTCTCTGTGAAACTCTGTGTAATAGCTATTTCACAAAGAGCCTCAAAGAAGGCACAGAGGTTCACAAAGTTTATATATGTTATAAAACACTGATATTTAATGACATATCATAGATATGATTATGTGCGAAACTTCAGTTATCATATTATCAATGAGTCTGGTATAAAAACTCTCAGAAAATAATTTCTCGCTAAGGCGCAAAGTATTGAATATTAGAGCTTTATTTCTTGGCTGCTCTGGGGCTTTGCGTGGAAATATACTTTTTACACTGAACCCATCATTACTTTTAATAATTTAGCGTTGGATAATAGAAAAATCATGAACAGGAAGCTTTTACTATTGGCAGCCGTCGCAGGCTTAGTGATCATCGCCATATACACTTTTCGAGGCACGAGCCAGCATACCGATGGGTATATTGAGGAAATAGAAGGACAACGAACCGAAAAAGACCATGAGTTTAAAACTGCTGAAGATACCCCACTTACAGAAGAGCAGCAGGAAGATTTTACTGCCTTAAGTTATTTTCCCGTGGCAGAAAAGTACAAAGTGAAGGCAGAGCTACATAAAAATCCGCGTGAGCAAAAAATAAAAATCGCCATTACGGATGGCACTCAAAGAGAGTATCTGGTTTATGGGAATGCGCACTTTCATCTGGAGGGTCAAGAACTCAACGTGACGGTATATGCACCGGTGAAAGAGGATGAGGATTATCTGTTTATCCCATTCTATGATGAAACCAGTGCAGACCAAAGCTATGGAGGCGGTCGTTATGTCGAACCAGAATTAATAGATGGTGGAGCCCTGGAAATTGACTTCAATATAGCCTACAATCCATATTGCGCTTACAATCAAAAGTACCGCTGTCCGATCCCTCCTCAAGAAAACAATTTGCGGGTAGCTATTCTGGCAGGAGAAAAAATTCCTGATTTTGCACATTAATCTTCTGTTCGATAAAAGTATGTGCTATTTTTGCGGACAATTTTAGAGGTATGTACCTCTACTTGAAACCTACATAAAGTATTTTCATAATCCAGTTTTTGATTTATATGAAGCTTTTTAGGAGTCATTATATTTTATTCATTGAAAAAACCAGAAAATGAAAATTTCCCTTAATTGGCTTAAAGAGTAT
>JAUUZS010000159.1 GCA_030589835.1 Cyclobacteriaceae bacterium | reverse complement strand
ATACACTCAATTTCTTAAACTCAATACCTTCGATAGTCATCAAACAATGTGTATTTCCATTGAAAGGACTATAAAGACCTTCTGAATTTCGCCAAATGGTTATTTTTAGTTTTGCATCTTGTTCAAGGTTATTTTGCGTCTGTAAAGCGCGAATATTCTTTCGGATTTGATCCATTATCAATATTTCCTGAACCTCAAATTTTAGTTTTTCTGCCCCGTTTTTTAACCGGTCAATATGTTGGTTTAACAATTGCGGAACACCATTCACGATGGCAATAGTTTCGAAAAATCCATCTCCATATCTGAATCCACGGTTCAGATGAGATAAACCAATATCCACCAAATCCAGAATTTCATCGTTTAAAATCGCTTTCATGTAAGCATTTTGCCTTTTATAAATAATATATAAGAAGCCTTAAAAATATTAATTAATCTTGAATTTAAAATCGTAATACTATTTTACAGCCCAATAATTTTTTGGCAAATAAAATTTGAGGATTTATGAAACTAAAGAAAATTTTGGCCCTTGCTCTAACCTTTTTAATATATATATCAGCACAGGCACAAGAAATCAAGAAATGGACATTAGAAGAATGCGTTAATTATGCTTATGACAATAATTTAACAGTTAAGCGATCTGAATTATCCATGCAAAATGAAGAAGTGACATTAAGGCAAAATAAACTAAGTAGAGCGCCTTCATTAAACATGAATATTTATAATAGTTGGAGATGGGGTAGATCTATTGACCCAACGACCAACTTATTCACCACAAACAGAATCAACTCAAATGGAGCCAATGCCTCTGCAAATTTTCTTTTGTATAACGGATCGAGGCTTAGCCGAACAATAAACCAAGGTGAAAAAGATACTCAGGCCAGCTTTTATGATCTTGAGAAGTCTAAAAATGACGTTGCCCTTGATGTGGTACTTAGCTATTTGCAAATTATTTTTACCCGTGAGTTATATGAAAATTCAGAATTTCAGCTTACCACAACAAAAGCCCAACTGGATCAAACGGAGAAACTTGTAGATGCAGGTTCTTTGCCAAGAACAAATCTTCTGGACTTAGTATCTCAATTGACGAGCAATGAAGTGGATGTGATTAATGCCGAAAATGATGTGAATCTGACCATGTTACGGCTCAAGCAATATTTACAAATTCCATCTGAGAATGAATTTGATATTGTGACTCCTGAATTTGACAGGGATAAGTATGAATTTGTAGCCTATGGAGTAGGTGAGGTTTACAGTCAGGCCGAATCCATACAACCAGAAGTAAAATCGGCAGACCTCAGGATAGAAAGCGCCGAAATCGGGATACAAGTAGCAAAAAGCGCTTACATGCCAAACATTGGAATTCAAGGGCAATATACTACCAATTACTCCGATCAGAACAATACGCCAACTGGGGAGTTTGAATCTGAAGTCCATGACCCACAAACGATTGGTTTTCTGCAAAATGATCCATTACAATTGGTGAATTCTTTTCCATATACCTCTGAAAGTCCAATTTGGGAGGTTCAGAATATACCAAACCAATGGACAGATAACAGAGGTTTTGTAGCAGGTTTTAATATTGGAATTCCCATATTTAACGGTTGGCAAACAAAATCAAATATTCAACGGGCTCAGATTAATAAAGAATATGCTGAAATCAATGCCAGGGAAACCCGGAATTTCTTAAGACAAACTATTGAAACATCATACAATGATGCCCAGGCAGCAATGAAAGTTTTTAACGCCGCCCAGAAACAGGTAGAGGCTTTGGAGGAATCCTTTAGGGCAACCGAAAAAAGTTATAATCTCGGCGCTGCAAATTATGTAGATTATCAGATATCGAGCTTTAATTTATTCTCGGCAAAGTCAAATCTGGTAAGATCAAAATTTGACTATATTTTTAAACTCAAAGTATTAGATTTTTATTTAGGAAACCCTTTAACACTATAGGCAAAATGGCTAAAAAGAGGAAATCAAATAATGTATTATACATCCTGATTGGATTGGTTGTCGTACTGGTAATAGTTGCGATAATCGGTAAGTCCGCCGGATGGATTGGTAAAGCAAAAGAAATTGAAGTTGAAATTGCTGAAGCGAAATTGGAACGAATTATTGAAACCGTAAGTGCTTCTGGCATGGTTCAGCCTGTATATGAAGTGAAGATATCGCCAGATGTGCCCGGTGAAATTATTGAATTGAATATCGAAGAAGGCGATTCTGTGGCGCGAGATGAAATTCTACTCAAAATTCGTCCCGACATTTACCAATCTTCCCTGGAACGTGCAAAGGCTAATCTTAACCAGCAAAAGGCAAATTTAGCGGACGCCAAAGCACGGGTAGCCAGATCAGAAGCACAATTAATCAGGGCACAAAGTGAGTATAATAGAAACAAGAATTTGAAGGCTGAAAATGTGATTTCTGATGTTGACTTCGAAATTTCTGAAGCCAACTATAGAGTCGCTCAAAATGATAAGGTATCGGCTCTGGAATCTGTAAATGCCTCCGTATTTATCGTTGCCAGCGCCCAGGCATCTGTAAGAGAGGCTGAAGAAAACCTCAGGTTTACCACCATCAGGGCTCCTATCGCCGGAATTGTTTCCAAGCTTGATGTAGAGCTGGGCGAAAGAGTTGTTGGTACTGCTCAAATGGCGGGAACGGAAATGCTAAGAATTGCTGACCTCACCAAAATGGAATCCAGAGTTGATGTAAATGAAAATGACATCATAAGGGTTTCTGTTGGAGACACTGCTGAAATAGATGTCGATTCGTATTCGCATACCGAAAAGAAATTTAAGGGCATTGTTACGAATATAGCCAATACAGCGAATGACAAACCCTCTCCTGATGCGGTGACAGAATTTGAGGTTCGCATCCGAATTCTTAATGAATCCTATAGGGATCTTGTCGAAGAGCAAGGTTCTGTATCACCATTCAGGCCAGGGATGACTGCCAGTGTTGACATCACAACAGATGTGAAAAGCGATATTCTTACGATTCCTTTAGCGTCGGTTACCACAAGGAACCCAAACGAAAAACCAAAAGATGACGACGAAGCAGATTCGGATGAAAATGAGGAGGAATCAGATGTTGAGGTTGAAAAGAATAATGAGGAATCGGTGGAGGTTGTTTTCCTTTTTGTTGAAGGAAAGGCAAAAATGGTTGAGGTTGAGACCGGAATTAGTGATTTTGAAAATATCGAAATTATTAGTGGTGTAGAAAAAGGAGATAAAGTCATTAAAGGCCCTTTTATAGCCGTATCGAAAAGGTTAAAAGATGGTGATCTGACAATTGAAAAAGAAGATAAAGATAAGGAAGAGAGCAAATAGAGTCTGTCTTTCCATAAGGCCCGTCCCGATGAAACTACCTCATCGGGGCTCCGCATTTTTCGAGCAGTGCAAACTTCTGCATCAGTCACCTGGTTTATAACTCCGACAAGCCTTAGCTGTAGAGCTCGTCAAATTCACCACACTGCCAAAATTAATGCCTGCATGTCCGATTAGGGCAGAGAATAAAAAAGCTTCGTTCAGTTAGTTTTCCAAACTTCCCGGCCTGCCGTATTGGCCAATGTCAATCATATAGGGCACCTCTATTAATTCCTTTTGGAATACCAACGCAGGTATTTTTTTCAGATACAAGGCACCAAAAAAGGAGTTTAGCACCGCTAAATGAGTATTTTGGTAACACAGTAGCTGGGAAAAAGCCCAAGTTGGGAAACAAAATGGAGTTATTAGAGGTGCCCTATAGTCCACTCCATTCTCTGCCATGGTTTGTACCCTCACAACATTGTTTTAGATCAGTTCATCACAACATCAGAAATAGGAACCACATTTTTTAATTTTACGATAAAGGTTGTCCCCTCCCCCACAACACTTTCTACCAAGAGGCTTCCATTGTATTTATCAAGAAATTCCTTGCAGAGCTTGAGCCCTAACCCAGTGCCTTTTTCATTATCTGTTCCCCTTGTAGTAATATGACTGTTGGCCTTAAACATATTGTCTTTGACTTTACTTGACATTCCTACACCATTATCTTTGATAAAAAGGAACAGATTTAAATAATCCCTTTTCATACTTACTTCAACAGTTCCGAATTTATTGGTAAATTTCAACGCATTTGATACCAGATTTCTCAACACCAGTTGAAGCATGTTTTTATTCGCTTCAACATGAAACCCACGCTCGATATTATTAATCAGGTTAATGCTTTTCAATTCTGCCTGATAGCTAAATAGATTGAATATTTCCTCAGTAAGCTCATACACTTCAATTTCTTCCAGCTCTTTTTCATTACTCTTGTGAGCCCAGGCCAATATGTTATCAAGGAGATATTTTGTGCTTTTTAGGGCTTGCTCCAGAGAATCCACAACTTTACCCTTCTCTTTCTCATTCAGCGATTTGGTCTTCATTACATTTAGCAAGCCGGCAAGAGAGGTGATGGGGCTATTAAGATCATGGGAAATGATCGAAAATACCTTGTCTTTAAA
This sequence comes from Cyclobacteriaceae bacterium, assembly GCA_030589835.1. Next base: position 4,001 of record JAUUZS010000159.1, on the reverse strand, counting down.
ATTGTTGGCCTCATGCAAATCTTTTTGCTGTTTGCTTAAAGTAGAAATAGTTTGTTTCAAATCTTCGGTACGCTGGTTTACTTTCGCCTCCAAAAGTTGATTTTGGTTTGTAATAAGCTTTTCATTTTCGACGGCAGTTTTTAGCGCCAAGTCCTGTGCCTCATTTCTATTTGCAATGTATATGTTGATCTTTTTACTCAAGGCAAAAGAGATAAACAAAATAGTAATCGTAGAGCTTATTTGAAGAATATTGGCAACAAACGGATTGCTCTCAACAAACCCGTTTTCCCGAAGCAAAAAAGTAAAAAATCCCGTCACAAAAAATAACCACGCCAATAAGTAGTATTTAGAGGGTTGAAAACCCCCTTTCCATGCCTTCACACCAACTATCAGAAGGAAAATAATCGTAACCGTCGAGTTATACTCTAGCAACTCAAAGGATAAAATTTGAATGTGCGCTAAGTTCAATCCGATAATTATGATATAAAATATGATCAGAGCCAACAACCAGGTATGAAGTTTTGGAGTTTGTTCCTTTGAATTCAAAAAACTAGACGAAAACAAGATCACGAATATTCCTGCCAAGGCACCCAACAAGGGAGTAAGTTGGTTAAATTGAGGGAAATTGCTCCAAAGGTATATTGTTCCAAATCCATTGAATAAGGCAAAAAGCAGCCCCATACAGGCAATAAATAAAGCAAAATATACATAGTTTGCGTCCTTTAAGGAAAAAAACAAAAATAAGTTGTAGACAAAAAGAAACAAGATTAGCCCGAAATACAAACCCTGCCAAATGAACTCGGTATGGGTGGATTCATAATATTTTTTTATTGATGCGATGCGCATAGGAACTACTGTGACCGAGGTCCTGGAATTGATCTTTAGATAACATACGTAGGTGGTATTAGCGTCAAGATTCATATCAATCAATATCTGGCCGCTTCGAATCGCTCGTTCCTCGATTTTTGTAAAATTTCCTGTCAAATACTGATGTAATAATTGACTCTCCTTAGTGAATAAAAAGTATTCAATTGTATCTAAGGCAGGGTTAACTATTTCAAGATAGGGGGAAAATTCAAGTAGGCTTTGCACCGAAAATTTAATCCATATATTGGAAGACACCAACCCAAAATCAGGTATTCCACTACTGCTAGCTTTAAATTTACTTTGATACTCAGCTTTTATAATATCGCCGATTTTTAATTTATTGGATGGGTCAATGAGAATTGCTGAATTGAGGGTGGGTTCATAAAACGTGTGGTTATCATTAATCATGACTACAGGATTATGCGCACGCACAAATGTGCCCGACATAATTAATACCACATAAACACCTAAAACTAATTTATTCAACTCAAATCTACTGTTATAAAAGAATACATATTATACTCAATATTCTGTCGCAGAAGATCAATTCTACACCTTTCAAAGGTAATACACAATAGATCATCATGAAACCATAAAAAAATGAAATGAGTACGCATGTAGTTCAGCGAAGCTTAATCTCATTTTTCCTGTGTACCAAAACTAAAATCATATGGCTCCCTGATTCATTTATTTTGATTAAAGCCAGGACTAAAACGAATTTATATATAATATTCTCACTAAAAATTTTTAATATTGGTAGTAGGTTTTAAAACCTGATGTTCATGCATATGAAATGAAATTTCATAATATCAACTTCACGATTGTGTAGATAAACGAACAACTAATTTATTTTTTTAAACAAAAATTATATCCAAAAATGAGTAGAAAACTTAGAATGGGAATGATTGGTGGCGGTCGGGGAGCATTTATTGGCGGCGTGCATCGCATGGCTGCCGGAATTGATGGTCAGATTGAATTGGTATGCGGAGCCCTGCATGTTGATCCTGAAATTGCTGTACTTTCTGGCGAGGATTTATATCTAAACCCGAAGCGGAATTATAAAACCTATCACGAGATGTTTGAAAAAGAAAGTCAGCTTCCAGAAGGGGAGCGTATGGACTTTGTGAGTATCGTGACGCCAAACCATGTGCATTTCGAGCCGGCAAAGCTGGCTTTGGAAAACGGATTTCATGTGGTATGTGAAAAGCCATTATCCTTCTCACTTGATGAAGCACTACAGCTGAAAAAATTAGTGGCTAAGACCGGACTTACCTTCGCTTTGACACATACCTATACCGGCTATCCGATGATCAAACAAGCGCGTGAAATGTGTACTTCAGGAACTTTTGGCAAGATCAGAAAAGTAGTAGTCGAATATCCTCAGGGATGGCTTTCCACACCATTAGAGCAAACGGGCCAGCAACAGGCCACGTGGAGAACGGATCCGAAAAGATCGGGCAAAGCAGGTTCTGTTGGCGACATCGGTACACATGCTGAAAATCTGGCTGAAACTATTACAGGACTTAAAATCACCGAGCTCAGCGCCGATGTCAGTACTTTTGTCGAAAATAGGCTATTAGACGATGACGCAAATGTATTATTGCGTTTTGACAACGGGGCAAAAGGCGTATTGCATTGTAGCCAGATCAGTGCCGGAGAAGAAAATGCCATAAATATCAGGGTGTATGGAGAAAAAGGAAGCTTGCAATGGCACCAGCATGATCCGAATACGATGTATGTAAAATGGCTGGAAAAACCAATGGAAGTGTACCGGACAGGAATGGGATATATGGGTGAAGCTGCCGGTGCCCATACCAGAACCCCGGCAGGTCATCCTGAAGGATATCTTGAGGCATTTGCAAATATTTATCAAAACTTTACTAAAGTTGTCCAGGCAAAATTAGACGGAGTTGAAGTTGATCCCGTTTACAATGATTTTCCATCGGTGGAAGAAGGTGTGCGGGGCATGCAGTTTATTGATGCCGTAATTGATTCGGGTCAAAATAACGCTGCATGGACAAAAATAGATTAACAATAATTAAATCATAAAAAAATGAAAGGACCAGCGGTTTTTTTAGCACAATTCATGGGTGATGCTGCCCCGTTTAATAATCTGGAAAATATATGCAAATATATGTCTGACCTCGGATACAAAGGGGTTCAGATTCCTACCTGGGATGCAAGGTGTGTGGACCTTAAAAAACTTTCTGAGAGCAAAGATTATGCTGATGAGGTAAAAGGTATCGTACAAAATTCAGGTATGGAAATTACTGAGCTTTCTTCACATTTGCAGGGACAACTTGTCGCTGTTCATCCGGCTTATGATACCATGTTTGACGGGTTTGCTGCTCCGGAAGTAAGAAATAATCCAAAAGCAAGGGCAGAATGGGCTGCGGATCAAATGATGCAAAATGCCCGGGCAAGTAAAAACCTTGGATTGACTGCGCATGCCACATTTTCGGGAGCGCTACTTTGGCCCTATATGTATCCCTGGCCACAAAGACCAGCAGGATTGGTTGAAATGGGATTTGAAGAATTAGCAAAAAGGTGGAAGCCTATATTGGATGAATTTGACAAAAATGGCGTTGATGTGTGCTACGAATTGCATCCGGGGGAAGATCTTCATGACGGATTAACTTTTGAAGCATTTCTTGAAGCAACAGGAAATCATAGCCGGGTAAATATCAATTATGACCCGAGTCACTTTGTCCTTCAGCAAATGGATTACATTAAGTTTATCGATTTCTATCATGACAAAATAAAAATGTATCATGTGAAGGATGCGGAATTTAATCCTTCCGGTAAAGCAGGTGTTTACGGAGGATATCAAAATTGGATCGAGCGACCTGGCCGATTCCGCTCACTCGGGGACGGACAAGTTGATTTCATGGCAATATCCAGCAAGTTGGCTGAGTATGACTATGAAGGCTGGGCAGTTTTAGAATGGGAATGCTGCTTGAAGCATCCCGAAGATGGTGCAGCTGAGGGTGCGCCGTTTATTGCAGAACATATCATCAGAAAAACAGAAAAAGCATTCGATGATTTTGCAGATTCAGGAGTTGATGTTGAAGGAAATAAAAATGCTTTGGGAATTTAAGCGGGTTTGATGCTCAGTCAGGAAGTATATAATTAGT
>JAUUZS010000282.1 GCA_030589835.1 Cyclobacteriaceae bacterium | reverse complement strand
GTGTATTCTAAATTATGGTCCAATGGGTTTTTGGACAGCATACATCAAGGGGTACAATTTAGCGCAAGCGAAGACCCAATTTTGTATCTCAATAATCCGAAAGGAATGGACAAAGCCAGCCGAAGGGACATGCTGGATCGCTTGAGCAAGCTCAATGAAATGAATTATGATGAGTTTGGCGATCCTGAGATTATCACCAAAATCAAGCAATACGAAATGGCCTATCGGATGCAGACAGCGGTGCCGGAAATCACGGATGTGACCAAAGAGCCGGACCATATTATAAAAATGTATGGTTCAGATTGTCTGGTACCTGGTAGCTATGCAGCGAATTGCCTGTTGGCAAGGAAGCTCTCAGAGGCCGGCGTTCGATTTGTACAGCTCTATCATCAGGGGTGGGACCAGCACGGGAATTTGGTGGGCGAAATGCCGCTTCAGGCCGAAGATGTGGATCGGTCATCGGCTGCATTGGTATCTGATTTGAAGCAGCGGGGATTACTGGATGAAACCCTCGTGATATGGGGAGGTGAATTTGGCCGGACGAACTATTGCCAAGGCACCCTTACAGAAGAAAATTACGGGCGGGACCATCACCCAAAATGCTACAGCATCTGGATGGCAGGTGGTGGCATAAAAGGTGGAATGTCATACGGTGAAACAGATGAATTCGGGTATAACATTGTGAAAGATCCTGTACATATCCATGACTTGCATGGCACCATTCTTCACCTGATGGGGCTCAACCATGAACAACTTACATACAAGCATTTAGGAAGGCGATTCAGGCTAACTGATGTAGCAGGAAGTGTGGTAAAAAATATTTTATCTTAAATGAAGCAGTCAGAAAGAGTAGTATCCAACCTTATATTTATTGGGCTTTGCCTTTTGGCTATTCTTTTGATAGGTGAAAATTATGTCGTCATTCCTGTCTGGCTTTGGCCATTTGGAAGAATGCACCCCTTATTGCTTCATTTTCCGATAGCTTTTATTGTTTTATTGGCCATCCTGAGAATATTTCAGCACCAGCTTGAACCGGGTTCATTTGAAAAAGTACAGAAATTCTTGCTGTACTTCACAGCATTCACAACTACATTAACTGCCCTGATGGGTTTCTTTTTATCGAAGGAACCGGGTTATGTTTCTGAGCTGATGGCATTTCACAAATGGATTGGGGTTGGGGTAGCATTTTTGGTTTATGGACTTGTGCTTACGTATCATAAAAAGAGGGCCTATAACGGCTTGCTGATGGTTTGCCTTATTGCGATCGTCTTTGCCGGTCATTTGGGAGCAGGGCTTACCCATGGCATGAATTTCCTGATCGAGCCGATCATGGCAACAACCGCAAATCCTCTGACAAAGCAGACACCAATTTATTCGGGTTTGATCGCTCCCATTTTCATACAAAAATGCCAGGGTTGTCATAATCTTCAAAAGCAAAAAGGAGGACTGGATATGTCGAGCCTCGACAAAATGTATGCAGGAGGAGAGAATGGCTCTGTTTGGCAAGATGGTAATGCCAAAGAAAGCGAAATTGTAAAACGCGCCTCCTTGCCAACGGATCATGAACACCATATGCCACCAAAGGGCAAAGCTCAGCTGACACCGGCAGAATTCAACCTGATATATCAATGGATTGCCAATGGGGCAGATACTGCCGTGGCCATTTCCCACCTGCCGGAATCAGATACCCTGTTTGTTTTGGCCTCAGCGATGCTCAATAAAAAGAAGGGATCGGATTTGAATTCGGGCTATGATTTTGACTTTGTCTCTAAAAAGGTGATCAAATCATTAAATAATCCGTACCGGTCTGTAGCCCAAATTACCCCTTCATCTCCTGCAATAAGTGTTAATATTTATGTGAGGCAAGCATATAAAAAAGAATTTTTAAACGAATTGAATCAAATCAAGGATCAGATTGTTTTTTTGAATTTAACGAATTTACCCATCGAAGATGAGGAATTATCTGTGATCGCCCGTTTTAAAAATCTTGAAAAATTAAATCTTAATAGTACGAATATTAGTGGCAAGACTCTGGATATGCTGTCTGCTTGTGCGAATTTGAAATCACTTTCATTGGGTAGCACGGACATTGATTTGAATATGCTTAGCACGATTCCTGTGCTCGAAAACCTGGAGGAATTATTTGTCTGGAATACAGGAATCAACCATGAAGACCTTCAGGTATTGAAGGATCAATATCCGGGCATTGAATTCCACATGGGCTATAGCTCTTCGGATGATCCACCACTTAAACTCAGCCCACCTATGCTCAAAAACACAAACCTGGTGATTGAGAGACATGAAAAAATATCCCTGGTGCATAAATTAAACGGTACCTCCATTCGATATACCCTTGACGGATCGGAGCCTGACAGCTTATTATCGACGATTTACGAAAACCCTTTTGAAGTAGGCAATACCGTTTCGATCAAGACAAAAGCATACCATGAAAATTGGCTTTCCAGCGATACCAAAACATATAGTTTCTTTGTAAAAGGGTTTACGGCCGATTCTGCGATATTATTAACAGACGCTAATCCAAAGTATATGGGCGGGGGAGCGATTTCATTGATTGATCACAAAAAAGGAGAGGCACGTAATTTCAACTCGACCGAATGGTTGGGTTACCAAGGGAAGACCATGTCAGCACTAATAGACCTTGGGGTGAATCCGCAAGAAATTAATGAAGTGGCATTATGTTATGGGGTGAATACCCAATCGTATATCATGCCTCCGATAAATGTTAGTGTGTACGGAGGCAACCAACCCGAGGCCCTTGCCTTTTTGGGAAAGGTATCGCCACAAGTGCTCCGAGGGCATCAGTCTGCGACAGAAAATATAGCCTCTATTCCCATTGCGAAAGGCCGATATCAATATTATAAAATTGTAGCAGAACCATTGGTAAAATTACCGGTATGGCATGATGGTGCAGGTAGCGAAGCATGGGTATTTGTGGACGAAGTATTCTTTTATTGATCAGGAAATTGATCTATAAAAGTGTTTGAAAATATGCCGTAGAAATGAATTGAAACAAGCTTATATCCTTATGAATAAAGAACCAAACCCAAGCAGACGCAAATTTATTAAAAACTCAACTATAGCACTATCCGTATTGTCAGCACCCGCATATGCTTTCAATATTATCAGGAAACCTGCTTTGTCAGGTGAAATTATTGGCCAAGGAGAATTTCAGTACCGTGTCCACCAGGCTTGGGGCAACCTTAATCCAGCCACCACACCGGTTAATAACTGTCATGAAATGGTGATGGACTCCAGGGGCAGGTTAATCATGATTACAGACGACACCACGAATAACATTATTGTGTATGATAAATCCGGCAAGCTGCTTACCAAATGGGGAATTGATTTTCCTGGCGGGCACGGGCTCTCTATTTATAATGAAGGGGGTGAGGATATGTTGTTTATTTGTGACCCCAATACCGGACGAGTGGTAAAGACCACAGTAGACGGCAAAGTATTGATGGATTTGTCAGATCCCAGAAAAACAGGAGTATATGACAAGGATGACCGATATAAACCTACGGAAACAGCGATTGCACCGAATGGTGACATTTATGTCGCAGATGGGTACGGATCAAATTGGTTTCTGCACTACAATAAGCGTGGCGAGTTCATCCGAAAATTTGGAGGTTCAGGAAATGAAGACCATCAATTTAGTACTGCCCATGGGGTAGCCATCGATATGCGCGATCCTTCCAATATCACACTGATGTGTACCTCACGAGGACATAATTCTTTTAAGCGATATACCCTTGATGGGGATTATGTATCCACCATATTTTTGCCCGGAGCCTATGTGTGCCGAGCGGTGATTGATGGCCCTAATTTATATGCAGGGGTTTGTTGGTCCAGGCTAAAATACCTGAATCAAACCGACAATTCCGGTTTTGTAACCATATTGGATGCGAACGATAAAGTCATTTCTAATCCTGGAGGCACAGCTCCCAACTACATCAATAATGAATTGCAACTCATGGTGCAGAAGCAAGACCTGTTCAAACATTGCCACGATGTATGTGTGGACGAAGATAAGAACCTATATGTATGTCAATGGAATGCCAATAAATCCTATCCCATCAAATTGGAGCGTGTTTAGTAACAATGTGCGCTTATCAGGGTCACACCGTATGTGAAAAATGGCATTATGATTCAAAGAAGAGGTTCGAAAATTTTGGTTGAGGAAAAAGAATAACATCCACTGACACCGAAAATAGTATTGAAATGCAAAGCTAATACATCACCGAAAAATACCCTCGGATAGATTTGAGTTCGTTGCGAGGTTCACTGAGATTTAGTTGATAATAATATGAACCTGAAGGTATGGGCCTTCCATTTATTTTGCCATCCCAATTGTTCTGATAATTGGTAAAACTTTTTATATTTTTCCCATATCGGTTATAAATACTTAGCACACTTCGCGGATAAAGTTCAATGTGATCAAAAATGAGGTATTGATTGAATTTGTCTTCGTTTGGGCTAAAGAAATTATAGGTTTTAATCGCTGGCACGAAATCGACACATGTTTCATTTGACCACGAAGCAGCATTGTTACCACCCTTTTCAATCGCCCTTACCCTATAGCAAAAATCAAAGCCATCGTAGTCATAGTGGTAAGTGCTCCCGGTTGAATTGGACAGTTCGATCAGTGTATAATCACCATCATCGACCTTTCTCCACACCTCATAATGTTGCACTCCATTTTGCCAGCTTGAGTAAGCATTCCAATTGATTTGAGTACTGGAATCGCTTTCTATTTCAATTGAAGTCAATAACATATTATGATGCGCTAGTGAGCTTATTGGGTCTTTACAGGCGTAGTTGGTTTCTACTTTGTATAGATAAATCGTGCTGTCAGAGGGCCTTCCCCGATCAACATAAGAGGTGTCGGAAAGATGAAAATCCTGTGCCAGCTCCCAGAAAGACTCATCCGGAAAAACCTGCTGCCTCCATAAGCTTATTGGCTGCTGATAGTAGGGAGAGCCCGTATATTCCCAGCCAAGGTGCAGATCTTTATTATTTGCAGTATCGTTACTGACAAAGTACATCTCCAACTCAGGGGCATTTATTTCAGTTGTGCCACTTCCTATTCCTGTATTTTGACATACTGTTCCTGTATAGGCACTTATCTCAATCAGATAGGAGCTGTTGCAGGGATAAATATGGCCCATATCATCACTTCGTGGGATGCTATCAATGGTGTGTCCATCACCAAAATTCCAACTAAAAAAACGATACGCTGAATCCGCGTCGATATGAATTGCGATGGAGTCACCATTATACAATTTGTGGTCTGGCAATACAACAGATATTTGTTCGTCAGGAGCGCGTTCAATAAAGACAGAAAGCGTATCTGACCACCCGGAGCAGACATTATCAAGGATGGAGCTTTCTTCAAACCAAAGCTTACCATTTCCGGGGCCATTCCATGAGACATGGACGTTATGATTTCCCTGTTCTGCGATTGCACCAAAGTCGGTATACCAGGCGTAAATCGATCCATTGGCCAGGTAGGCTTCGTACTCCACATCATTGGCAAGGTCAGAACAGAGCGAATCATTCCCAAAAGGGGTAGATGGTTCCAATTGAATATTGATTTTTACTTTTATATTCAATGTATCCCCGTAACAGCCCATATAATTCTTCGGCAGGGTTTTGATAAAAGCCTCGCTATTGGTCTGCCCCCAGTCCACCAGCACCTTGTCACCATTGATGTCAGATGTGATTGTACCTCCTTCGACAAACCACTCATAGGTATTTCTAGAGTCTCCAAGGGCAATATATTCGATTTGTGTTGCATTAGGGCAAACCGACCTCGGGCCGTAAATCTCAATTTTTGGTTTTACCACATGAATGTATTTAATGGAGGTTTCTTGCGATGAACATGCCCCTTGTGAGGTATTGGCGGTAACTTTTACGGGGAATAATCCTTCCAGGTCAAAATGGTGGGTGACTGTTTTTCCTGAAGCAGAATTGCCATCGCCAAAATCCCAGTCAAAATAAATAAAGCTGGAATCTCCGT
>JAUUZS010000188.1 GCA_030589835.1 Cyclobacteriaceae bacterium | reverse complement strand
TGAAAGGGATTTCACAGGTGAAAGTAACGGGATTCCCCGAAGAGGAGATTGAAATAGCCGTGAGGGAAAACGACCTGCGTGCCTACAACCTCTCTTTTGAAACGGTTGCCAATGCGGTAAGAAGATCCAATATATTAATAACCGGCGGAAGCATTAAAACCAATGAAGAGGATTATTTGATTCGGGCAAACAACAGAAACTATTATGCAAAGGAAATTCTTGATATTGTGGTTCGGGCAGATGAATCCGGAAATATTATCCTATTGAGGGATATTGCTAATGTTACCGATAAATGGTCTGAAGTCCCTGACAGGATTTTTTATAACGGCAAAATTGCTTTAGACATCTCAATAAGCAATACGAATAGTGAAGACTTACTTGCTTCGGCCAGGCTGGTAAGGAAGTATATCTCTGATTTCAACCTTGCTCATAGCAATATTCAACTGAGCATCACCAGTGATTTGTCAATTACTTTATCCCAAAGAACCGAACTGCTGTTAGAGAATATATTTTATGGGGTGTTGCTCGTATTGTTGTTTTTGGCATTGTTCCTCAATGTACGGCTGGCATTTTGGGTTGCCGCAGGTTTGCCAATTGCTTTTTTGGGCATGTTCATATTCGCCGCCCAATTGGGGGTCACTATCAATGTATTTTCATTGTTCGGAATGATAATCGTGATCGGTATATTGGTTGATGATGGCATTGTGATAAGCGAAAATATTTATCATCATTTTCAACTCGGAAAAAGCCCGGCCAGGGCCGCATTGGATGGGACGCTGGAAGTAATTCCGCCAATTCTCTCGGCCGTGCTCACTACCATTATAGCATTTTCAACATTTTACTTTCTTGATGGTAGAATGGGGGATATGTTTAGTGAAGTTTCTACCGTGGTCATCCTGACTTTGTTGGTTTCACTAGTTGAGGCATTGATAATATTGCCGGTTCATATTGCCCACTCCAAAGCATTATACAAAAAGAAGAAAAAAAAGCGAGGGATATTTGTGTTTTTTACTAAAGCGAACCACGTTTCAGACAAGGTACTGAAGTACATCCGTGACCGTCTATATGCCCCATATTTACGTTACTTCTTAAAAAACAGGTTTTTTGGCTTTGCCATTCCAATAGCCATGTTAATAATTTCTTTGGGAATACTGGGTGGTGGAATTGTAAAAACCTCCTTTTTTCCCTCCATTGCCAGCGACAGGATTGTGATTAATTTGAATATGCCCCAGGGCACAAACGAGCAGATAACCGACTCAGTGGCATCAATTATTGAATCTGCAGCGCTAAAAGTCAATGCAACATTTACTGAAAAGCAATCCGGTAATCTGGATGTAATTCAAAATATTATCAAGAGAATAGGCCCTGGCTCATCGCGTTCCACCCTGACCTTAAATTTGCTGCCTGGTGAAGAAAGGGATTTTTCATCACCTCAATTAACCAATGCAATTCGCCAGGAAGTGGGCAAATTACATGGTGTGGAGAGTTTGACTTTTGGCTCAGGTGGAAATTTTGCCGGTTATCCAATATCTATTTCTCTACTCGGGAATAACATAGCGGAACTAAAGGCGGCAAAGACAGAACTAAAAGAGATCATGTCTGCACATCCCAATCTGAAAGATGTAACCGATAATGATCCCAGTGGCATAAAGGAAATAAAGGTGGAGCTCAAAAAGAATGCCCATTTGCTGGGATTGAATTTGCTATCGGTCATGAACCAGGTCCGCTACGGTTTTTTTGGATTTCAAGTGCAACGCTTTCAGCGCGGACAGGATGAAATCCGGGTGTGGGTACGCTATGAAAAGGCAGGGCGTTCGTCCGTAAAAGACCTTGATGATATGAGGATTGTTACCCCCGCAGGTGAACGCGTTCCTTTTTCTGAAATTGCCAGCTACGAAATTCACCGCGGTGAGGTAGCCATTAATCATCTCGATGGCAAAAGGGAAATTCAGATCTCTGCTGATCTAAAATCTGCGAAAGACAGCCCCACTGATATCCTGATGGATATGAATGAAAATGCCCTTCCGGGGATACTTGCCAAATACCCGTCGATTACCGTTTTATTTGAAGGTCAAAACAGAGAGGCTCAAAAAACCAAAGATTCCCTGGCTAAGGTAGGCTTTGTTGTAGTCATGCTGATATATGTGGTTATGGCGTTTACTTTTCGCTCTTATGGACAGCCAATACTGCTTATATTAATGGTGCCCTTTAGCTTAATAGGGATAGTATTCGGCCATTTTATGCATGGCCTTCCCATCAACATTCTTTCCTGGCTCGGAATAATCGCATTGATAGGAATTATGGTAAATGATGGCTTGGTGCTGGTGGGCAAGTTCAACGGAAACCTGAAAGCAGGCTTGAAATTTGACGAGGCATTGGTTCAAGCGGGGATTTCAAGGTTCAGGGCAATATTTCTCACTTCAATTACTACCGTTGCCGGCTTATCTCCATTGCTGTTAGAAAAAAGCAGACAGGCCCAGTTTTTGAAACCTATGGCCATTTCAATATCATATGGAATAGTGATTGCAACATTTCTTACCTTGTTGATGCTTCCATTGTTGTTGTCGTTTTCGAATTCAATAAAAGTACTGGCCAAACGTGTAATAACCGGAAGGAAGGTGTCCAGAGAAGAAGTTGAGCGGGCGGCTAATGAAGATAAATTTGATGATGATGAACTTTGATAATTCTATTTTAAGAAGATTAAACAAGCTCTGAAAGAGCGACATATATTAGCCCAGTGCAATGTGCCGGGTATCAATAGTGGACCTGTCGAGAAACACTGGTCATAAAAAAACCACCAGCATAAGCTGACGGTTTTTTAGTTGCGTGAAAAAAATTCCAAATGTGAACAACTAAACATAAGGAAAATCAAACGTAACAGATCACTATTTTGAAGCCTTAAGCTTATTCGTGTCAAATTTTAACTTTTCATCGTCATAGTTCCCTTGTGATTTGAAGACATCTTTGGTGAGCATATTTTCTTTCCAATAGTTTGCTCCCCCCTGCAACACGTAAATATTTTCATAGCCATACTGCGTAAGCAATAGTTTGATCTCGTTAGCTTTTATGCTTTCGTTGCTATACAAAATTTTCTTTTTATTGTCCTTCAGATAGGGGATAAATTCATCATCCAAAACTCTTTGCATCGGGACATTAACGGCACCCTCAATATGGAAATTGTCATACTCCCTGGGATTTCGGATATCAACAAAAATGTATTCGTCATTTTTATTAGATAGGATTTCCTTTGCTTCGTTTGGATTCATGTATTGTTTTGATTCTACCAACTTTGCGTGCAGTTCCTCAGCCGACATAGCAAATTTGTACTTTTGATTACTTCTTACGGAGGTAAAAAGAAACCCTGCTAAAAGAATACCTATGAACAATCCAAGTGATATGATATATGGCTTTTTCATTTACTTTAAATTAAATTGCGTTTGTAAAATAATACTCAGCAAGTTGGAGCTTAATTCAACCCGCTTCTTAAATTAATAAATATAAATCTAGCTACATCCCCCAGCAACCATCTTCTTTTTCCTTCTTGGAACGGGTTTTTTAGCCTTTTTCTTACTTGAGGCATTATCAGCAGCGCCGGCGCCCGTAAAAAATTGTTTTGCACCAAGCCTGGCATTGTAATCAAAAATGGCTTCTTCCCCACTTGCAGAAGAAGGTTCCTCAGGCTCGATGATCGTAGCAAACCAGTTGTTTAATCCACCTCTTAGGATATAGTTATTTTGAAAACCTTTTTGCCTTGCCAGCATCCAGGCTTCACTGGCTTGGGTGGTGCCATTGCAGTAAAATACATTCTTCCTCGCTATCTGATCTATATATGGCGCCCATTCCTCATTAAAAAGGCTGTCAAGTGGGATATTCATTGCTCCCGGTAGGCTGTATTTTTCATATTCTGCCTTTGTCCTGACGTCGATCAATTGATATTCAGGATCATTATTGATCATAGCATTTGCCATTTCATCAATGGAAATCACGTAGGTTTCCAGTTGAATTTCACCGAGCAACTGTTTGGCATCCAACTCGATGGAAGAGTTTTTCTTTTGTGGTAATATAGCGGCAATAAAACCGAGACAAACCAATACGATTGATATAATAATTCTGGCTTTCATAATTATTTCCTTTTATAATTCTTTACTAATATCTTCTCTTTTAAATTTCTTTTCGGCTATCTCAGCAATCCAGAACATCAGTAATGCGGCCACGATAACAAAAAACCCTAAGAGGCCATCTTTAATTCCCAGGCTATCAGATAGCTTTAGCGGGCCAAGGTGTTGTGAATTGTGAAGCTTTTCCCATAGAGGGTACAACTGACCAAAAATCAGGATACCGAGCATGCTTCCTCCAACGAAATACATGGCATCTATTTTTCCTATAGCGGCAGCGCAAACACTTGTACCGGGACAATATCCGCCAATGATAAAGCCGGCTCCCATGATTACTCCTCCGACAATTGCTGAGGATAAATAGAGGTCATTCACATAGACAATGCTCATGTCGATCATGCCCATATAATTCAAAAATAATAATCCGAGCATTGCTGTGATTGATGCAGTAAAGAAAACTTTCAGCACTGTAGTATCATAACCATAAAACATGCCCGCAAGTTTTCGGCTGGAGCTAAACCCTGCTTGCTCCAGGGCAAATCCAAATCCCAGGCCAATAATGAAAGCAATCAATAAATTGACCTCCTGCGATATCTCAAATAGTGGAATAATAGGTCCCATTATAATTATTTTTTAAGTTAAGTTAAATCCAGTTTTTTCTAAAAAAGTAGGCCAAAGCAAAGGCGGTTCCGAAGATTGCCATCATGGTCACATATCCTGCAATGGACAAGGTAGCCATTCCGGTCAATGCCGCGCCACTGGTACACCCACGGCCTAATTGCGAGCCAAATCCAAATAAGGCACCCCCAAGAATGGCCAGATAAATGCGTTTCCTGCTGGTAATTTTTGGCGATTTTTCGAGCTTGAATTTTAATCTCCCGCTCAAAGCGCCGGAAATAAATCCTCCCACCAACACCCCAAATACTTCCAGTACCAACCATGATTTCATGGGTTTTTGGTCGTTTGAGATATATTTGGCGTAGTAGTTTGAATTTTCAGCATATGTCTTATCTACCGTAGCAACACTACTAACCACAACACTTTTCATTGCCCCGCTGGCCCCAAGACCTCTTCCGGTCAGATAAAATGATGCCAGCAATACCACACCCAGAATCACTCCTGCCAGGTATGGATTCATATATTTATTGCCTTTTTTATTCATAATTGATAAAAATTTAATGCTTTTTTAATAAAGATACCTGCTCGCCTGACCGGCATGAACAATGATAAACCGCAACATGACACTGCCAAAAAGGATCAGTACTGCAGGAATGTATGCGGGAATATGATTCCCTTTCAGTTCCCAGAATTCCAGAAAGGCGGGAAGAATCATTCCAAGGAACACGACAAATACCCAGAAAGGCAAGGTGTATGCGCCTCCCAGAAATAGCCCTGCCGCTTCAATTTGTACTTCTGTACTCGCCCTGAACCCCATGAACATATGTATGATAATGGTAAGCTCAACAGCAATTAACATCAGGTCTATTTGGCTAAAACGTTTCCTTTCCAAAGGATTTTTAGAAAGCATCATGATCAGCGCTGCACCTGCAGAAAGCCCTGAAACCAGAAATAAGGGACCTAAAATGGAGGTGTTCCATAATGGTCGTGCGTTGAATGCTGAAAGTAAAATACCCGTATAAATACCGAGTATTGCAGAATAAACCATCATAACCCAGGCGAGTTGCTTTCTGTATTTAATAAAATATGCCACCAGATCTTCGGCCCAACTAAATTTCCAATCCCATTTAGGAAACAGTTCTTTTATGTATGTGGCCGACCAGATAATGGAAAGCGGGGTTACAATCATTAAAGTCCATGCCCCCCAGGACATTGGTGATTGTAATTTGATGGTGGTGTATAACCTCCAGAAATATGGTTTGTGATGCAGATCCAGGAAAAGTGCCCCCAATCCTATAGCTAATAAAAAAGGAGTCAACATAGGCACCCATTTTACCGCTGCCTGATATTCGTTTTCCTTGCCTCTTATGTAATACAGTGCGGCAAAGAAAAGTACTCCGGCGGCCAATCCACCCAAAAATAAATATAAAGGTATTTCCCAACCCCAAATATGAAGCGTAGGATCTACCTTGTAGTTCATACGTCCGCTAATGATTAATTCTTCCTTCATAATTCAAGTGGTATTTTTAGATCAAATAATAGACTTTAGGTTCCGTGCCTGCTTCGGGAACAAGGGTTTTGAATTTTCTCTTTTTCAATATTTTAGAAACATCACTATTTGGGTCATCCAAATCGCCGAAATACATACACTTTGTCGGGCAAACCTCTACACAAGCAGGTTGTTCACCTTTTTGTACCCTGTGAATACAGAAGGTACACTTATCGACATGCCCGTCAGGGTGTGGGTATCGGGCATCATAAGGGCAGGATGCGATACACGCACCGCAACCTATACACTTGTCCTCGGTCACCAATACAATTCCACCATCGCTATAATGACTTGCGCCTGTTGGGCAACATCTCACGCATGGCGAATTCGCACAATGGTTGCATCTTTCCGATCTGATTTCCAATTCGAGCTGCGGATAGGTGCCGTCTGTTATTTCAACGATCCAATCCCTGCAATATCCGATGGGTACATTATTTTCAGTCTGACACGCGACTACACAGTCACTGCACCCAACGCATTTTTTCGTGTCTACTGCCATTGCATATCTCATGACGCTACCTCCTCCTTCTTATGTGGATTTTCTAATCTAATTGTTACAAAATTGCCCCTCATTCCGGTACCTCCCATGACAGGGTCAACCATGACGTTCGTTATTAATTCCGTGTCGCTTGCTCCTTTTCCATACGACCGTGACAATTTCTTTTCAGTGTGGCCAAAACCGTGTACCATATACACCGAATCATGCCTTATCCTTTCTGTAATCCTGACTTTTATCGGAAAACTTGATAGTACGCCGTCCTGGTTTTCCAGCCAAACCTCCTGACCTTTTTTAAGGTCCCATTCCTTGGCTACAATAGGATTTACCCAAAGCACATTTTCATCCATTAAATCAGTAAGGTTAGGATTATTTGCCGTCCTGCTGAAAGTGTGTGCAGGAGTCCTGCCATAATTTAACCGGTAAAAACCGGGATCAGGCTCAGGATGAGCTGTATATACCGGCATTGGATCAAAGCCTTCAGCTTCAAGTTCGGTCGAATAAAGCTCTATTTTCCCCGTATTGGTATTGAATTCAATATCCTGGTCATCTTCAAAATAAAGATCATCATATTCTCTTGGGAATTTCTTAATTCCAATTTTCTTCATTTCCTCCAGCGAAGTTCCTACCTGCTTTAGTTGCCAATCCAATACTTCCTCAATGTCATTCCATTTGAAATATTCGTCAAGCCCCATCTTATGAGCCAATTGCTTTACAATCCACCAGTCCGGCTTCGTATTATATTTAGGCTCTGTTGCAGGCATCCGCAGGGCAACGCTAGGCTCCCTGTTTTGATCTGTCCTGCAATAGTCGTATCGCTC
The DNA here is from genome assembly GCA_030589835.1 of Cyclobacteriaceae bacterium. The sequence goes on along the minus strand of JAUUZS010000188.1, from coordinate 154 downwards.
CAGGTAAGTACATTCGGGAAGTACCACATCAGCATAACCTGTAATTTCCATAGGCATGGTGTCAATTACAACCATGAATTCAAGGTTTTGAATGGCTTCTAATGTATTTTTTTGATTCGGAAGTGTGAATATAAGGTTCGTTCCATTTACAATC